>CAJXLR010000125.1 GCA_913056425.1 uncultured Bacteroidota bacterium | reverse complement strand
AGCTGGGCCCATTTGATCCACAAAAGAAGATTATCGAATATGCGCTAAAAAACGCTGAAGACACCAGGTTGGTTGATATGACTTGCGTCGCATTAGCCAATGAAACAGCGTCAGAAAGTATGGCACCGGGTGGCGGAAGTATATCTGCCTATGTAGGTAGTCTGGGTGCTTCATTGTCTGCTATGGTAGCTAATCTTAGCGCAAACAAGCGTGGTTGGGAAGAACGAATTGAAGAATTTTCTGAACAAGCTGTAAAAGCTCAACAAATCAAGGATAAGCTTTTGTTTTATGTGGATGAGGACACGAGATCGTTTAATGGAATTATAGACGCGATCCGGATGCCAAAAGATACCGATGAAGAAAAGAAGGCACGAAAAGAAGCAATCGAAGCTGCGTCGATTTATGCCACAGAAGTTCCTTTAAGTGTTATGGAAACAGCGTTTAATGCTTATGAAACCATAGAATACATGGTAGAGCATGGGAACAAAAGTTCTATTACAGATGCAGGTGTAGGAGGTCTATGTGTACACGCAGCCATTCAAGGTGCCGGAATGAATGTTTTAGTAAATGCCAAGGATTTGGCAACCAAGGAGGTCGCAGAAAGTATGAAGGCTCGGGCTTTGGAGTTAATCGAATTATCTACTCAAAAAAGCGCAGCGATTCGTAAGAACGTCTTTACTGCTCTTGGTGTTTAACAAACTCGTCTACCGCAATACCTCGAACTCTACAGAATTCTTCCAACGCTAACTGATAGCTTGGTATTCTGTTTTTAAAGCTGTCAACTATGATAGCCTTCTCTTTCTCGGTTGCTTCAAACTGATTTAGAATATTCAATAGGTGCATTTTCATGTGTCCTTTCTGAATACCGGTGGTTGTAAGCGATCTCAATGCAGAGAAATTCTGTGCCAATCCGGCCACCGCGATAATTTGCATGAGTTCCGGAGCACTTGGTTTGCCTAGCAACTGCATGGCAAACTTTACCATTGGGTGGAGCTTTGTAATTCCACCAACCGTTCCCAAGGCTAATGGCAGCTCTATCCAGAATTTGAACTCGCCGTTTTCAACGGATACATCAGACAAACTGCGATACTGGCCATCACGGGCGGCGTAGGCATGAGCACACGCTTCAATTGCCCTAAAATCATTCCCTGTGGCAATCACAATGGCATCTACACCATTCATAATTCCCTTGTTGTGCGTAACCGCTCTGTATGGCTCGATTCGAGCTACATGTACTGCTCGTACAAAGTTTTCTGCAAATCGCTCTGGGTCAATATCCGTGCCTTCGGTAAGGCGATCGATAGGGCAGGAGACCTCCGCGCGAACGATACACTCAGGAGTGAAATTACTCAGAATACACATGATGGTTTCCGACTTGCGATCTTCTTCCTCCAACTCTTCAGCGGTTGCGATATATTTCTCCCAGATGTTGGACCACTTCTCTAATATCGTGTTGATGAAGTTGGCACCCATGGAATCTCGCGTATCAAACGTCCCCTTTAGCTGATAGTAGTTCGGTTCTAAATCCGATCGATCAATCAACTCAATGTCGAGTATTCCTCCCCCTCGAGCTCGCATGTTGCGTGTTATATCCGCAGTTTCTTCAAAAAAGTTGTCGCGAATTCTATCAAAGAAAGCTTGAAGTTTAGCAAATTCTTTTCCTCGCCATACGAAATGTACGTGCCCAATTTTTTTTGTAGCAATCACTTCGGCCTTGAAACCTCCGCGTTCTAACCAGAATGAGCCCGCTTTCGCCATAGCTGCTACCACAGAACTTTCTTCAATGGCCATGGGTAGGCAATACATCTTCCTGTTAATCAAGAAGTTAGGCGCCACCCCAAAAGGCATGTAGTAATTGGTTAGCGTATTCTCAATAAACTCGTCGTGCAGCTTCTGAATTTTTGAATCTGCGTGCCAATACGACTTAAGAAGTGCCAACGATTCTTCTGGATTATCGAAGTAGTTGTCAATAAGCCATTCCGTTTTGGCTTCCTTGCTCAGTTTACTGAAACCTTTTATGGGCTTTACCGTCATGCGTTTTTGATTGTTAGATATGAACTGGCTAACTTATAGCCTTCTATTTCTCTTGATATGTAGTCATCGAGTAACTCGAAGCTCACTGCAGCACGTTTAAGTAGTGCAGAGGCTTGGCCGTATACGGCCGGAGTTTTTATTTTATTGATATAGTAATATCCGTCTAAAAAGCTTGATACTCCGCCGGACACAATAATCATTGGATTCGAGGATTCTGTATCCATTAAATCGTTACACAGGTCCACCATTTCAGTGGCATCGTGCCCAACATATGTGAGATTTTCAAATTGAGCCATCATTTCTTCATCGTCTCGCAGTAGTTCGAGCATGGCGAAGTTTGTACCACCGTGTGCACCGAAGTCAATTGCATCGACATCCATTTCCATCAATGCTTTAAGACTTTTTGGACCCATTCCTTGACCAACTTCCTTTACAATGATTTTCCCTTCAAATAAATCCCTAACCTGCTGAATCGTTTGTAAGGGAGCTTGTTTGAAACGGTCTCCCTCAGGTTGCAACCATTCTTGCATAGGATTCACGTGAATGATTAAACCATCCGTCTCAGTCTTCTCAATAAGTTGCTTGATTTTCGAGGACTGGTTTGCCTCAAGAAGTTCTTCGAGTTGCGCGATACCCAGGTTAGCATAAAACGGTTGATTACCTAAATCTTTACGCATTTGAAAATCAGGCAAGTAGGTGTGGTCATCCAAAATAATCCGACACGAACCGAGTCCCATTCCCAGACCGTATTTGTGAGCTGCTTTAGCTAGATTATGGTTGATGAAACCTGCTTTTTCCGTTCCCCCGGTCATGGATGAAATCCATAGTGGAAACCTCATGATTTTCCCTAGAAAGTTCACAGTTGTATCCAGATCACTAGGATGTTCGGACAACAAGGGTTCATAATTGAATCTTGTGTCGGTGCCTTTAACCTGTGATTCGAAAGCCAAATCGATGTGGTGAGCTTTCCGTTTTGATGTTTCTTCTCTCATCTGATGCCGCGCCAAAGGTAAGATTTTTAAAGACCAAACCGCCTGACATTAAGTACGCCTCTAGAACAATCCCTAAAGCAATTAGTTTTACTTTGCGCCCATGATCAATTTTAATGAAGGCTTTACCATATGTATCGATAAGCCCCTGGAATGGACTTCATTTCAAGTGGTTAAGAAAGTTCGGTATCTGACTAAAGCAAAAAAAGTCGGTCACGCCGGTACGTTAGATCCACTGGCAACCGGTTTATTGATTCTGTGTACAGGTAAGCACACCAAGTTGATTCAAAACATTCAAGGGCAAGAGAAAGAGTACACCGGAAGTTTCAAGCTAGGGTGTACTACACCCTCATACGATCGTGAGACCGAAGAAGAAAACTTCAAAGATTTCGAAGAAATTAGTTTGGACCAGATCAATTCTGTCATACAGGAAAACCTTTTGGGTGATGTGATGCAGCGACCTCCAATTTTTTCGGCAGTCAAAATCAAGGGCGAGAGAGCATACGAAAAGGCACGAAAAGGGGAAGAAGTTAAGATTGAACCGAAACAAGTGACGATATCCGAATTTGAAATAACTGATTATAATCCACCTCAACTGGATTTTCGTATCGTTTGCAGTAAGGGAACTTATATCAGAAGTATCGCCAGAGATCTTGGTGAAATGCTGGGTTGTGGAGCGTACTTAACGTCGTTACGGCGCACTCGAATTGGAGAACATCAGATAGATGACGCGTATACAATTGAGCGATTTGAGCAAATGGTTAAGACATTAAAAGAGGCTTAGTATATTCGCCGTCCCGTGAAACAAGCATGGAGATAATTAAAGATCTCAAAGACTTCAAACCTTCCGGCCCGGTAATTCTCACACAAGGGACTTTCGACGGTGTGCATCATGGACATCGTAAGATTCTGGAAACAGTAATTAAAAAGGCTAAGAGCCGGGATGGAGTTTCTGTATTACTTACGTTTTACCCGCACCCCAGATTGGTACTTTATCCAGATGATAACCAGCTTAAGCTTATCACAACGATTTCCGAAAAAGCTTCAATTCTGGAAGAACTTGGTTTGGACTATCTTATTATTCAGCCCTTTACAAAGGAATTAAGTCGATTATCCCCATATCAATACATCAAAGAGATACTTAGTGAATCACTTTCTGTATCAACCTTAATTATTGGGTATGATCATAGGTTCGGGAAAAATCGAGAGGGTTCCATTAACGAAATCACAAAGTATTCAATGGAGTTTGGATACGAGGTAGAACAAATTCCCGAGCAAGACATCGACGACTGTAAGGTGAGCTCCTCACAGATACGGAAAGCCTTGTTATCAGGCGATTTGGAGTTGGCGAACAATCTGCTCGGTAGGACGTTCTCCATGTGTGGTACCGTGGTAGATGGGAACAAAGTCGGGACAACCATTGGTTTCCCTACGGCAAACATCGACCTGAAGGATGCGTACAAGCTGATTCCCAAAGAAGGCGTATATGCTGTCCAAACGGTACTCGACGGCAAAGTCTTAAATGGTATGTTGAACATCGGGAATCGCCCGACATTCCAGCGAAATGAGCGAGCGATTGAAGTGCATTTGTTCGACTTTAGTGACAACATTTATGGACGCGACGTAGAAATCTTATTTAGGAAGAGGTGGAGGGATGAACATAAATTTGAGAATTCTACGTTACTAGTAGAGCAATTAAAAAAAGACGAACAAGAAATTAGACGTTATTTGCAACCTTGAAATCGCTATTCATCATATCATCATTGGTATTCGGGGCTACCGCAGCTTTGAGTCAACCTCTGGCCTCTATAGAGCCAAATCGTGCGTTTAACACTCCATTGATGCATATCGATTCCGCCCAAACTCAAAAAACAGAGACGGCGATAGCCAAGACTGAGGGAGAGGGAGAAGCGGTTAAGATGGTAGATGCCATCCTGTTTGATACTGCGCTGATTCCATGTCAGGATATGTATGATTACTCCTGGGATTCACTGCATTTGGACATGCCAAAAGTTCAACCTACTGACACGGTTGATGTGAATTTGCAACTGGTTGAAACCTCTTGTGATTACGTTCATCCTTGTTCAGGGCCCATAACCAGTAATTTTGGTTGGAGAAGGTATCGAATGCACAAAGGAATCGATATCGATTTGCAAACCGGAGATAGTGTCTATGCAGCCTTTGATGGAGTTATACGAATAGCTAAATACAACTATGGTGGGTTCGGTCACTATGTGGTGATTCGTCACTACAATGGCCTAGAAACCTTATATGGCCACTTGTCTAAACGATTAGTAATACCAAATCAAACAGTAAAAGCCGGTGAGGTTATTGGCCTTGGTGGCAATACCGGTCGATCCACTGGAAGTCACCTTCACTTTGAGGTGCTCTACCGAGGATGCCAAATCAACCCGAATAAGATTATCTCGTTCACGGATCATAAACTAAAGTCAGATACGGTAAGCCTTGATATTAAGGATTTTAAGTATACGGCTAAGTATAAATCCGGTGCTCCTAACCCAAATTCAACCATGTATTATCGTGTGAGAAGTGGGGATTCACTATGGAGGATTGCCAAACGCTATGGAACATCTATAGACCGACTGTGTAGACTAAACGGAATCAGCAGAAGTACTACGCTGAGGATTGGTCGGACACTTCGTGTTAGGTAAATCCTACCACCGCACTGTCTCAATCAAGTGCATCACATCTTGTTTTAAGAATTCATACACTGGAGCTACAGAGTCAGTTTTTGTGTGATTATCAAAGTAGAATGACCCGCGTAAGAAGTGCTCCTTTTCATCGGTGAGGTAAAAATTGAACGGTGTAGCGCTTGGACCGGTCAATTCAAAGGTTAGCCCATACATTG
>CAJXLR010000124.1 GCA_913056425.1 uncultured Bacteroidota bacterium | reverse complement strand
GCTCTTTAAAACCATATACCGCATATACCTGCCAGGGATACGGATTCAATGTATCCTTAACTCGAATCCGACTTGGCTTTTGTTCCTTCAAATAGTTTGCCCCAAAGTACAGAGAAGGCATGTTAACACCGAGATTAGGGACTCGGAATGCTCCGTTCGAAAAATGGGTAAGTCCTATTCCCAACTGTATGTGCCACGGGTTATTCACGAACTTTCGCTCCCAAGTTGCAACGCCTTGCATCACTCCGTTTATGTGACTTCCTATTGCTTGATTTCGCCGATTCTCGTACGGATTAAACTTCTTGGTAAGATAGGCGAGTCCTGTACTGAATCGAAATCTTATCTGACTGTTTTTAAGTGTTTTAACTGATGTCTCGAAGCCGGGCATCGCTGCAAACGCCTGACCAGTGAGATTGGGGCGACCAAGATTCATGTACAGAAAACCCATATACACTTCGGGCTTTTTGTAATGTTTCGCCCAAGGCTGAACCGATTGCAACTTGGAGATCTGAAACTCAAATCCATGAATATGCGCTTCAAGGTTCTTGGAATCATCCCGATGCGCGACCAAAAAACCTGGATAGTAATTAAACCCATAGGCAATTTTAGGTCGATCTTGTGCCTGAGTGGCGGTTACGACCAGGAGGGAAATGAGCAATACCAGATGTCGTTTTCCGATCACAACTCAAATCAAATCCTTTTTTGCAGCAACATCAATAACAAAGTGAAATTATTGCGAAAATCAGGGATGTGATGTCCAGTTCTGAGATTTTTTCTTCCCTACATTTTGTTAGCTAAACCAGATTACCCATTCGCCAGCCGTTGTGATTGCTACATCAGCGGCTACACCTCAACAATGACGCGGTTTTGGCTCGATTATTGCAGGGTAGTTAGGACGGGTGAAATCCATCATTTTTACAAACAAAAGTTTACCTTTGCCAGTTCTAATCGCGAGAGTAGACGAAGTAGTATACACGAAACCAATTTATGAGACAGCTAAAAATTAGTAAGCAATTTACTAATCGTGAAAACAAATCTTTAGACAAGTACCTGAACGAAATTAGTAAGGTACCCATGATTGATGCGCAGGAGGAAGTAGTACTTGCTCAGCGTATCCGAGAGGGAGATCAGGCAGCATTAGAAAAACTAGTTAATGCGAACCTCCGTTTCGTTGTTTCTGTTTCCAAGCAATACCAAAACCAAGGTTTGACGCTAGGAGACTTGATTAACGAAGGAAACCTAGGCTTGATTAAAGCGGCAAAGCGATTTGATGAAACACGAGGTTTCAAATTCATTTCGTACGCGGTTTGGTGGATTCGTCAAAGTATACTCCAAGCACTTGCCGACCAGTCACGTATTGTACGTTTACCTTTGAACAAGGTTGGTTCCATTGGCCGTATATCGGCAACAGCTGCTAAATTAGAGCAGGAACACGAACGCGAACCAACAGCAGAGGAAATTGCAAAAGAACTGGACATACCGGTAACGGAAGTAGAGAATGCCTTCAAAACATCAGGACGTCACTTAAGTATCGACGCTCCGCTTACGGAAGGTGAAGACAACACGTTACTTGGTGTATTGGACAACAACGACGAACCAGATCCAGACAATCCATTATTAAATGAGTCTCTTCAAAAAGAGATAAACCGAGTGATTTCTACACTTTCTGAGAAAGAACGGGATGTGTTGAAATATTACTACGGTTTGGATGGCGGCCCTGCACACACACTGGAAGACATTTCTGAAAAAGTAGGTCTAACACGTGAGCGTGTTCGCCAAATCAAAGAGAAAGCGTTGAGAAGACTGAGAAAATCTTCGAAGAGCAAGATCTTGAAATCATACTTGGGCTAGTCCCGATTTTGAATATGAAAAAGGCGCTCGTTGAGCGCCTTTTTTTATGTCTGAACTAAACAGCTTGTGGTTATATTCGAACATATGCATCGTCTTCAGACATCCAGGACAAATGGCCTCATCAGAGGTTTCTTGTCAATCTCCATTTGTCTGTTATTGAGTTGCTCTCCAGATTCCACATCAAACCAAAATTCGTTCACTCCTAATCACACGCTCATCATTCTCGGAACAGCCCAAGATGCTGGATACCCGCACATCGGTTGCGTAAAAGCGTGTTGCAAAAAAGCAAGAAACACAGGGCATTCAGAACCTGTGGTATCCTTGGCCTTAGTTGACGAAAACGACAGCACTTGGTATCTCTTTGAAGCGACTCCGGATATCACCGCACAATGCCATTATGTAGTGTCTAAGAACAGAACAATTACCACGGCCATCCCGAATGGTGTATTCCTCTCACATGCGCACATGGGACACTACACCGGACTCATGTATTTTGGGCGGGAAGCTATAAACACCCATTGTATTCCCACGTACACTGCTCCTCGTCTGAAAGGTTTTTTGGGGACTAATGGTCCTTGGTCGCAACTGATAACGTTAAACAATATTGAACTGATAAACTCTAAGCCTAATAATGAAATAACCCTTTCCAACGACTTGCGTGTAACACCCATCCAAGTGCCTCATCGTGACGAATTCTCGGAAACCGTGGGCTTTAAGATTGCAGGTACACAAAAATCCGCACTATTTATTCCCGACATCGACAAGTGGTCTAAATGGGGGAAAGACATCGCTCAAGAGATTGCAGGTGTTGACCTAGCATTGTTGGATGCTACATTCTACGACGGAAATGAAATCAACAACAGAGACATTTCTGAAATCCCTCATCCGTTTGTAATCGAGACGATGGACTTGCTGAAAGATTTGCCGGAGTCTGAAAAAGCGAAGGTTCACTTCATTCATTTTAACCACACCAACCCATTGTTGGACGAGAATTCCGTAGCAAGTAAAACGGTAAAGCAGCGCGGATTTAATATTGCCCGAACCGGTATGAAGTTTGGTCTTTAATTAGCGCACAATTGAGCCTTCCGGGAACTCGGTCTCAGGTTGAACGAACACCAACTTACCTTCCGTATTTTCCGCCATAAGAAGCATTCCGTTCGATTCCACACCACGCATCTTTCGCGGAGCGAGATTGCAAACAACAACTGCCTGCTTACCTACCAGTTCCTCCGGTGCAAAATGCTCTGCAATACCTGACAGAATTGTTCGAGTCTCCAATCCGATGTCTACCGAGAGCTGCAAAAGCTTGTCGGCCTTCTTCACTTTCGAGGCTTCCTTTATTGTTCCGATTCGCAAATCGAGTTTCACAAAGTCATCGAACGTAATAGTATCTTTAATTGGCTCCAAATCAGGTTGTTGTTTATTGTCACTGGCTTGCTTCGCGAGTTTATCCAATTGTGCTTCAATTGCCTCGTCTTCTATTTTGTCAAACAAGAGAACAGGTTTCGTTACTGGTTTACCAGCCATCAACTCGCCTCCAGTTTGCAGCATGTCTTTAATCTTTGCGCTGGTTCCCGGTAAAAATGCCTCTGCAGCAGCTGCAAATTTCTGAACCAAACGCAAGGACACATTCAGGATTTGCTCAACGCGTTGTTGTCCGTCGTCTTCCTTTATTGCATGCCAAGGTGCAGCATCTTGGAAATATTTATTCCCAAGGCGTGCTATGTTCATGAGATGATTCTGGCCATCTCTGAATTTGAACTTTAAAATTGATTCATCCACCTGGCGCACTAAAGCCTCTGCTTCTTCAAGTTGATTGTAATCCACGTGATCTGAATTTGGAGGCACAATCCCATCACAGTACTTGTGTGTGAGGACCATAACTCGGTTCACCCAGTTTCCTAAAATGGCCACTAATTCATTATTTACTCGAGCTTGAAAATCTTTCCAACTAAAGTCACTATCCTTGGTCTCCGGCATGATGGCTGTAAGGACGTAGCGCAACTCATCTGACTTTCCGGGGAAATCCTCGAGGTATTCATGCAACCAAACTGCATGATTCCTGCTGGTAGAAAGTTTATCTCCTTCAAGATTCAGAAACTCGTTCGCCGGAACATATGTAGGTAGATTGAAGTCCCCGTGTGCGTGTAGCATCGACGGGAAGATGATGGTATGGAAAACAATGTTATCCTTACCTAAGAAATGAACCAATTCAGTGGAATCGTCTTGCCACCACTTCTTCCAATCGGTCTCAATTTCTTTTGTTGCAGATATGTAACCAATAGGTGCATCGAACCATACGTATAGTACTTTCCCTTTGCCTTCTTTCAATGGCACCGGCACTCCCCAATCTAGGTCGCGCGTCATTGCTCTGGGTTGGAGTCCATCTGTGAGCCAACTATTACATTGACCATATACGTGACTCTTCCAAACGTCTTTCTTGGTTGCGACCCAATCGTTTAAAAACTCCGTTTGAAGTTTATCCAAGGGCAAAAACCAGTTCTTTGTCGCTTTCTTTATTGGCTGATTTCCGGTAAGCGAGGATTTTGGATTAATGAGCTCGGAAGGACTCAGCGTTCTTCCACAGTTCTCACACTGATCTCCGTATGCACTGTCAAACCCGCAACTTGGGCACTCTCCAATAATGTATCGATCAGCTAGGAACTGATTGGCTTCTTTATCGTAAAACTGCTCTGTAACCTCTTCTAAGAATACTCCCTTGTCGTACAAAACCGTAAAAAAGTCTTGTGACGTCTGATGATGAATCGGACGAGAAGTTCTCGAAAAGTTGTCAAAGTGGATTCCCCATTTTGTTAAGCTATCTTTTATCACCTCGTAGTTGCGATTAACTATTTCTTGAGGGCTAACACCTTCTTTTTTTGCTTTCAGTGTTATGGGCACACCGTGCTCATCTGTTCCACAAACGAACAGCACCTCCTCACCTTTGGATTTAAGATGACGAACGTAGATATCACTAGGTAAAAAACAACCTGCGATATGTCCGATGTGTAGCGGTCCATTTGCATATGGTAATGCGCATGTGACCAGATGTCGCTTAACTTGGGTCATGCCGCAAAATTAGCGGAGTTTTCTCTTTTCAATGAAGTAAATTCTCCCCTTGACCTTTTCACCTGATGGAGCTGTGGTCAAGTACCCGTGCATAAAGTAGTTTGCTATGTTGTACCGTCCGATTTTTCGGGCGGATACGACTCGTTGATCGGAGGTCGTGAACACATCTTTTTCAGACTCAGTGAGCGGTGGATGATGGGGCTTTACAATAACTGAATTGAGTGCATCACTACGGAGGTACAATCCATGAAACACCGTATCTGCAACCAACCAGTGTGCACCGGATGCGGTGAACCGGTTGAGTATGCTTGAATCTAGTCGTACCATGTCATCGTGCAAGTATTCTCCTTCTAGATCGAATCTTAAAATGGAAGCATGGCTGTGGGTAAAACCGCGTAATTCGGTAGGACTCCCCGCGATATTATTACCGTCTCGAGTTACCCCATATAAGTCTTGATACTGTTTGTTATAATAGGAAGAGACCAAATAAATCTCATTATCGGTTTTACCAACAAACTCGAGTTCAGTCCAGTAATACACATCCGTGCTCTTCTCATGACGCTTCAATCGGGCCAAACGCCTTTTTATCGTCTCCTGATCTGCCTCTGAGAGGAAATCAAAAAAGTGACTCATTTCAGAAAATGAATAGCTGTGCTGCTGCACGACCGAACCATCCTGCACATGAAAGGACTTGATTCCGGCCGATTCCCCTTGTTGTCTCTGCCCATAGCTACCAAAAACAACCATTGAACCTTCTTCTGTTGCCATGGCTTTTGCAGACTGCAATATGCTGTTGTCCGAGCATCGAAGTTCGAAAACTTCATGGTCATCCCCATCGAAAGCAAGAACCATGTTTAAGTTCTCACTGCGCGTAAAATCGTTCCAAAACAACGCGTGCTGTTCCGTACCGGAAATCGACCAAGAAACAAAGTTGATCTTGCCACGTTTCAGTTTACTCTTAATGGAGACAACGTTCACATCACCTGAGTTTTTGTC
>CAJXLR010000123.1 GCA_913056425.1 uncultured Bacteroidota bacterium | reverse complement strand
GGTTTCGAAATCTATATCGAGGCACTTGTGATTGAAATGAAGCTGAACATCTGGATTCTCGTCAGCCAACTCTAACAGTTGAACATTGAGCCCGCCACGAGATACAGAATTTATAAACTGACCTTCGGTTCCATAGGGCTGATAAGCAAGTTCTCCACGCTCGTCGTGCATAGTCCTCCCGTGCATTGGGATTGCTTCTTTTAGAATGGAGTCTTTTAAACCAACTTTTTCCAGCGCTCTAATCCCTCTCGTTGATAAAGCAAGGTTAATCGATTTTCCGGCACTTATGTCGGTGTTCCTCATATCCGGTCGACGCTCGTAAACATTGACCTCATAACCTCTTTTCGCGAAGTATACCGACATTAATGATCCGGCTAATCCGCCACCTACTACTGTGATCTTCCCTTTTGACATTGTTGCAAGTTTACGTAACTCAGTTTAACTCCTTACTTAGGATGTGCTAAATCTTAACTGACTTTTGTCAATTTTGTTCACATCAATTCGATTCAATTGATTTTAAATAGAATGTATTTTCGTCACATGCGTAAACGATTACTATTACCCCTTTTGATTGTTCTCGGTGTATTTCGAGCCGAAGGTCAACAGTTCGAACATTACCTCGCAGACCCGGACGGAAAGGTCCGCGAACATCAGGTTGATGTAACCCACATGTTGGTTGATGTTGAATTTGAACCTAAAGAAGGGAAGGTGATTGGAACCGTTGAGCACACATTCACGCCAATACGCAAACAAGTGGATACCATCTTCTGGGATGCTCCGGGAATTGATATTAATTCTGTCAAACTGGTTGGTAAGAAGGTTGAAGCCCCAGTTGAGTTCTATACAAATTCGGAAGGTTTAGTAACGAAATTTAACGAGCCACTCAATTGGGATAAAGAATACAAAATCAGTATAAAGTATGAAGCTAACCCACAGAAAGGGATATACTTCATAGGGTGGAATTCACCCAAAGTCACCAACTCAAAATATCAGACACGACAACAGATTTGGACCCAGGGTCAGGGTATCGACAACAGACACTGGATACCCATGTATGACAACATGAACGACAAGTTTGTCACAGAAACCATTGTGCGATTTACTGATGACTTTAACGTTCTGTCTAATGGTGAGCTGATCAACGAGAAAGACAACAAGGACGGCACTAAAACTTGGCACTACAAGATGCCTAAGCCACATGCCGGTTACCTATTAATGCTGGCAATCGATCGATTTGCCGTAAAGAAAACAGAGACAAGTCGTGGGACCTCGGTTCAGTTTTGGTATTACCCTGAGTATAAGGATGATGCTCTTGAACTCACCAGTCTTCATACCGAAAAGATAATAGAGTTTTTGGAGGATGAAACCGGATATCCATATCCATGGGGAAGTTACAGCCAAGTGATGGTGCAGGACTTTATGTACGGCGCGATGGAGAATACCTCTGCAACAATTTTCGGGGATTTTTTCATCACCGATGAAAATAGTTTCAATGATCGAAATTACGTAAGTGTGAATGCTCATGAGTTGACGCATCAGTGGTTCGGTGATTTGATTACAGCACGCTCAGGGACAGGTACCTGGTTGCAAGAGAGTTTTGCAACCTACTATGCGAAACTGTTCATGGGGGAAACCTATGGCAAAGAAGAGTATCAGCTCAACATGCGAAACGAGGTTAATTCTGCACTTCGTGCCGGAGAACAAGATGATATACCGGTGGCACATACCAAGTCGGGAACTGCTCGAGTTTACCCAAAAGGTAGCACCGTTTTACACATGATGCGTTACGTATTGGGTGATGAAGAATACAAACGAGTTATAGCGTACTACCTCAAAAAGCATGAGTTTGGAAACGTCGAGTCGAACGACTTGGAGCAAGCTGTTCAGGATGTTCTGGGAATGAACCTGGATTGGTTCTTTGACCAATGGATATATCGGGGTGGGGAGCCAAGTTACCATGTCAGCTACAAAGATTACAGCACAGAAACCGTCATGACAGTGGTTCAAAACCACGAGCAAAATTTGACGATTGGTCTGTTTAAAATGCCCATAAAGTGCGGAGTTTATTATTCGGATGGTAGTTCAGAAGAGAAAACTGTTTGGGTAGAAAATCAGACTACCACTGTTTCGTTTACACATGCATCGGACAAAGAGATTGCATATGTTTTGTTTGATATTGGGAGCAACGTTTTGAAGAAGGTGCATTATGAAAAATCACCGAAGGAGCTGATGAAGCAGCTTGAGCTAGCTGCACAGTATATCGATCGGTATGACGCCGTGATTGCGCTGGAAGGGGTAGATGTTGAGGTTAAACGAGAAGCTTTGCAGAAAGCCTTCAAGCGCGAAAAGCACTACGGAATTCAAGCAGCCATAGTGAAGCAGCTGGTTTCGGATAACAAGAGCGCTCGATTTTTAAATACAGAACTTCCAAAGGCTGATGTTCGTGTAAAACGAGTGGTCTTAAACGACTGTGATAATGTGGATGGCTTAAAGTCCATTTTCGAATCGGGTCTGGCAGATAAATCGTATATGAATCAAAGTCAGGCACTTAAGTGTTTGTGCGAGCGTGGAAGCCAGAATAAAGATGCGTACTTCGAGAGAACTGAGGAGGTGATTGGCCGTGGTCATGATGTTCGCATTACTTGGTTAACATATAAAATCGATCAATTGAAGTCGGACTCCGTTGCTTTGCTCAGGGATAAAAACAGCAATTATTACAAGCATTTGAATGAGTTGACAAGCTACAGCTCTAATTTGTATGAGTTTAGAACGCGCCTGTCTGCTATGGCTAGCATCAAGAAGTTTAACTACTTAAATGCGCAGGCTATTGTAAACATATTGGATGCCTGTCTAAGCAACAATCGAAGGTTGTCGAGCCCTGCTGTTGCAACGTTAAAATGGTACAACGAACAGTACCCGATGGAAAAGGCAATTCAGGCAGTTTTCGACCAATATCCGTTTACGAAAGAGCAACGAACAAAACTCCGGAGTTTAGGAGTCGTCGACTGAGGTTGCTGAGTCTTTGAGAATGCGGATTTTAAGCTAAATTCGCGCACTTAAATTATTAGAATACATGTCGTACTTTTTTACCTCGGAATCAGTATCCGAAGGACACCCAGATAAAGTTGCAGATCAAATCTCAGACGCACTTATTGATCACTTTTTGGCTTTTGATCCCAATTCAAAAGTTGCTTGTGAGACCCTTGTTACCACTGGTCAAGTAGTACTAGCGGGTGAGGTGAATTCAAACACCTACCTTGATGTTCAGAAGATAGCGAGAGATGTGATTAACCGAATTGGATACACAAAAAGTGAATACATGTTTGATGGTAACTCTTGTGGTGTTTTTAGTGCAATTCACGAGCAAAGTTCAGATATCAATCAAGGTGTAGATCGCGGAGACCGCATGGAGCAGGGTGCTGGTGATCAAGGTATGATGTTTGGTTACGCAACAAACGAAACCGAAAACTACATGCCTTTGGCCTTAGACCTTTCGCACAAGATACTTCAAGTGTTAGCCGAGTTACGTCGTGAGAACAATGAGATTAAATACTTGAGACCAGATTCGAAGTCTCAGGTTACCATAGAGTATGACGACAATAACAAGCCAACACGTATCGAGGCGATTGTAATTTCTACTCAACACGACGACTTTGATGAGGAGCAGAAAATGCTTGCCAAGATTAAAGACGATATGTTAAACATCGTGATACCACGCGTTAAAGCGAGTCTTAAACCAGAGATTCAAGCGCTGTTTGGCGACGATATCAAATATCACATCAACCCAACCGGTAAGTTTGTAATCGGCGGACCTCATGGAGATACTGGTTTGACTGGTCGAAAAATTATCGTAGACACGTATGGCGGAAAAGGTGCACACGGAGGAGGAGCATTTAGCGGTAAGGATCCGTCAAAAGTGGATAGAAGCGCGGCATACGCTACACGTCACATTGCGAAAAACATGGTTGCAGCAGGACTTTGCTCTGAAGTGTTAGTTCAAGTGTCCTACGCGATAGGTGTTGTTGAGCCAATGGCATTATTTGTTGATAGTTACGGGACATCAAATGTTGATATGACGGATGGTGAGATTGCTGAACGTATTCTGAGTCTGTTTGACATGCGTCCGGCAGCAATAGAAGACCGGTTGAGCTTACGAACTCCAATATACAGTGAAACAGCCGCTTACGGGCACATGGGCCGTACTCCTGAAACCGTGACTAAAACGTTTGTTTCTCCGGATGGAGTGACCAAAGAAGTTGCCGTTGAGTTGTTCCCTTGGGAAAAGCTCGACTTCGTTGAAAAGATCAAAGATCTTTTTAAACTGTAAATTCGGAACTAAACAATAACCTACTATGTGTGGAATCGTTGCCTATACAGGCGATAATAATGCGTATGATTTCCTTATCAAGGGACTCCAACGCCTTGAATACCGTGGCTATGACAGTGCCGGTATTGCGCTTTTAAATGGAGATCTGCGGATTTACAAAGAAAAAGGAAAGGTCCAAGATCTTGTTGACCTTACCGAAGGGGAGAATATTGAAGGAACCGTTGGGATTGGCCATACGCGTTGGGCAACCCACGGAGAGCCTAATCAGGTAAATGCACACCCACACTTAAGCCAGTCGGGTAACTTGGCTGTTATTCACAACGGAATCATTGAGAACTACGCAACGCTGAAAGAAGCGTTAATGAAGCGTGGTCATGAGTTCAAAAGTGAAACGGACACTGAGGTTTTGATCCACCTCATAGAA
This sequence comes from uncultured Bacteroidota bacterium, assembly GCA_913056425.1. Taxonomy (GTDB): domain Bacteria; phylum Bacteroidota; class Bacteroidia; order NS11-12g; family UBA9320; genus UBA987. The sequence goes on along the minus strand of CAJXLR010000123.1, from coordinate 1,182 downwards.
GACATCCAAGACAACGAAGATGTAAGCCTATTTGAGGCAGTCCGTCTTGCACTCAACGAGGTGATTGGAGCTTACGCGATAGTTATTGTGAGCAAAGACAACCCAGGAACTCTAATTGGTGCGCGAAAAGGTAGCCCTTTGGTGGTTGGTGTGGGTAAAGACAAGAAAGAGTACTTCATGGCGAGCGACGCTACGCCAATCGTTGAATACACAAGAGATGTTATTTATCTCGATGACAACGAAATAGTTGAGGTATCGAAGAGTGGTTTGATGGTTAAGACCCTCGCCAACACAGAAAAAACACCATATATCGATAAGTTGGAGGTAACTCTTGAAGCAATCGAAAAAGGTGGATACGATCATTTCATGCTCAAGGAAATCTATGAGCAGCCTAAATCGATATACGACAGTATGCGTGGTCGGTTCAATCAAACCGACTTGACTTTTGCCATGCGTAGCTTGCGTGAGTACGAGTCCAAGATAAAAAACTTGAATCGTGTCATAATTGTTGGATGCGGTACGAGCTGGCATGCCGGTCTAGTGGGGGAATACCTCATTGAAGAGTTTGCCCGACTTCCGGTGGAAGTTGAATACGCGTCGGAGTTCAGATATCGAGATCCGATCATAACAGAAGATGATTTGGTGATTGCAATCAGCCAATCAGGTGAAACTGCTGATACGCTTGCAGCACTGGAATTAGCGAAGGAGAAAGGAGCGACAATCTACGGTATTTGCAACGTGGTAGGATCATCTATTCCACGACTTACGGATGCCGGTGCATACACACACGCAGGTCCGGAAATTGGAGTGGCGTCAACCAAAGCTTTTACGGCACAGGTAACAATTTTGACGCTAATCGCTTTAGGTATTGCTGAGATACGCGGTAAAATAACCAAAGACCGGTTAAGAACAATGTTTGCCGAGCTTGAAGCAATTCCTGAAAAGGTTGAGAGTGTATTAAAGTCATGTGCGGATAAGGTGCTTGAAATATCGGAGCGATACAAGGACGCTAATAACTTCCTCTACCTCGGTAGAGGTGTAAATTTCCCGGTAGCGCTTGAAGGTGCATTGAAACTCAAGGAAATCTCCTATATACACGCTGAGGGTTATCCTGCAGCAGAAATGAAGCACGGACCCATCGCTCTTATCGATGAGAATATGCCGGCTGTGGTAATTGCTCCT
>CAJXLR010000122.1 GCA_913056425.1 uncultured Bacteroidota bacterium | reverse complement strand
CGCACAACAACAAGCACAAGCTGAAGGCGGTGAGGCCAATGCAGGCGGAGACGCAGATGCATCAGGTGAAAACACCGACAACGTTGAAGACGTAGACTTCGAAGAAGTGAAGTAAGCGAAACGATTTATAACCAGAGCCCGGACAATTATGTCTGGGTTTTTTTTGTGTTATTTATTCAATTTAGCTACAGTTTAGAATAACAGTTAACCAACTAATAGCTTTCTCAACTCCACAACGCCATCTTCTGCCCCTTTTACAATGTGGGTGAAACGACTGCTTCCTTCGTGGTTTGGGTTAGGGTCAATCAAGTAAATAGGCGTTTGGGCTGGAGCAAACTGAGTAAGTCCTGCTGCCGGGTAAACCGACATACTGGTTCCGATAACTACCAAAACATCCGCGGTTAACACTCTTTTTGCGGCTTCTTCAATCATTGGTACGGGCTCTCCAAACCAAACAATGTGCGGTCTGAGTTGACTACCCAATTCGCATGTTTCACCCCAATCAATCGTTGGCTTCTCCAAGTGATAAATCAAATTCGGATTTGCTGTGCTTCTGGCTTTTCGAATCTCTCCGTGAAGATGTAACACGTTCGAACTGCCTGCACGCTCATGAAGATCATCGATATTCTGAGTTATAATCTCCATATCAAATTCCGATTCCATCTCCGCCAACAAACGATGACCTTGATTGGGACTGGCACTCAAAGCGTTCTCCCTCCTTTTGTTGTAAAAATCCAACACAAGTTTTGGGTTTCGCTTCCAGGCCTCCGGTGTTGCAACATCCATCACATCGTAGCCTTCCCATAGGCCTCCGGATCCACGGAAGGTTTGGATACCACTTTCTGCACTCATTCCAGCACCGGTCAACACCACCAATTTCTTCATGAAACAAATATACTTTTGACGGATGTTTCTCCAGCGGTACTTCAATCCAACCATACAGCGCTCCTTGCTCCGACTCGGGGCCCCCGTTGTTGCGGGCAACGTTGGCTTGGTCTTGATTGGCTTGGTGGACAATGCCATGGTTGGTCGGCTAGGTTACGTACCGCTTGCCGCAGCGGGTATAAGCAACACGGTGTTCTTTATTGCTACTATTTTTGGTATTGGCGTGCTCATGGTTTTCTCGGCTACCATCGCCGGAGAACAAACAAAAAAAGAGCCAAAGACACAGAACATCATTAATGCTTCTATGCTCATAAATGTGGGATTGGGCATTTTCACATTCATCGTTTTACAATTACTAATTGAATACTTCTGGATTTTTAAACAAACTGCGGCAGTTGAAGCGGCGGCAATACCCTATTTCAGAGTCTTAGCCTATAGTATGTTGCCCATGTTCCTTTACCTAACATTTAAATCGGTATCTGATGGGCACAACTTAACTCGTGCCGCGATGTACGCTACATTCTTGGCACTAGGATTGAATGCAGCCTTGAATTGGATCTTCATATACGGAAAATTAGGATCACCGGCTTATGGCTTGGTTGGCGCAGGTTACGCGACGTTTATCAGTAGGTCGTTCATGGCACTATTCGTCGGTTTATACTGTATTTACCACAGAAGGATTAATATGTCGTGGTCTACATTTAAACGGAAGATTTATCGCGACCATGTAAAACGACTTCTTCGATTAGGTGTTCCCAGTGGATGGCAATTCTTTTTTGAAGTATCAGCATTTGCAGGTGCTGCGATTATCGCAGGTCAAATTGGAGAGCCTGAACTCGCAGCGCATACCATTGCGATCCAGTTGGCTGCTTTCACTTACATGTTCGCAAGTGGGATTAGCGTTGCCGGTATGATTAAAGTGGGTGAAACATGGGAACAAGACCAACAGGGTAAAACTATTGCGATTGGACGAAACACAACATTCATGGTATCTGTGTTCATGTTTGTGAGTGCTATTTGCTTTGTGATATTCCGCAATCCTCTGGTTAACTTATTCACGGAAGAATCGGTTGTTTCCAGTATTGCATCATCGCTTATGATTTTGGCAGCATTGTTCCAGTTTTTTGACGGACTTCAAGCGGTTAGTCTTGGATTGCTGCGTGGTATGGGTGATACCAAAATCCCATCATACATCACACTTTTTGCATATTGGGTTATCGCTCTCCCGATGGCATATTACTTAGGCAAGTACACCAGCCTTGAAATGTTTGGGGTGTGGATTGGTCTCACAATTGCCTTAGTCCTAGCCTCCTTATTTTTGTACCGCAGATTTATAAGTCTCGCTAAAGAAAAAAATCAATTTGAAGTATCTGATCACATTCACGTTTCTCGTAACTAATTCATTCTTTTCGTTCGGACAAAGTCGAGTAGAAGCTTTCGTAACCCCGGGATTTGGGTTTAGACACATGATTACCCAACCAGGAATTTCAAGCGACATTAAAGACTCCATCAACAATATGGATAAAGTACGCGTGATTTGGGGCGGTGGTATTAAGTTCCTAATCGGAATTGATAAGTACAGTGGTATCCAACTCGGAGTGAACTACAAAGGTTTGAGCTATACACGAATGAAAGAGGATTTACAATTTAACGACACCGTACATCCGTCATTAGGTCGTGTCTTGGATATATCGCAAACCATAAACTCCAAAGACGCATACTTCTACAATCGATATCGATATATGTCGATACCTGTTGCCTACCAAAGGACTTTTACGAGAAAGAAAATTAACGGAAAGATGCGCTTTTACATGAGTCCGGGAATAAGCTTTGATTTTTTAATGAACGACAAGGTAAGTGTGGCCACACCTGGTTGGTCGGTTGCTGGTGATGACCGACATACGATTGCCACGGATTACGAGTCTACAAGTTTCAACGTAAGTTTAAATCTAGGTGCGAGATATGAATTAAAGCTGGACGAGTATGCAACTTTGAGTGTACAACCTCACTTTGATTATCCGCTGCTTCGATCTGCCCAAGATGCTTTGGTCGAGTATCGCCTCTATCAGTTTGCAGTATCTGTAGGTGTGAGTTATTTGCTTTAACTACCAGATTAGGAAAACCGGACCAGAGGCCGACTTCTTAACATACGTTCCTCCTTCCGGAAGCTGATAGCGTATCAGATAGTAATAAGTTCCTGGAGGACAAACCTCCCCGTTTACTTTACCGTCCCAGCCTTTGCCTTCGTCAAACGACTCAAAGAGTTGTTCTCCATACTCATTCCACACTTGCATGCTGGTAAACACAAATAATCCTTGAGGGTAGAAAACCTCATTAAGAAAATCATCATTCGGAGAAAATGCGTTCGGTATAAATATCTCACAGGCGGTTGGTAAGATGTCTACGTTTATTGTATCTGAGACCACACCACATGGGTGATTAACCGTAGCGATATAGGTACCACTTTCGGTTATTTCACGACTAAATCCAGCTGGACTCCCGTCGTTCCACACAATTGTACCGGCATCCGCTTGAATCGATACTGTTACGAATTCACCACCACAAATGGATGTGTCATTCCCTAAGTTTGGATCAGGAAGTTGTACTCCGGTAATATCAATAGTATCTGAAAAACTACAATTCCCATTCGTAGCTCTACCCCAATAATTTCCTGCAGAGTTCACCACACGAGTTTGACCGGTTGAACCATCATCCCATGAATACGCATAACCCGGTGAATCGATTGATAAGGTTATGGTAGTTCCTCCACAGATAATTGTATCAGGTCCTAAGTTGAAATTAGGTCGCGCTAAGACCTCTGTTGTATCGTAAAAGGTATCGCGGCAACTGCCAATGGCATATTCGTATTCAATAATGAATGTTCCCGGCGTATTTGGGCTGAACGTAGAATCGGTTGTACTGATACCACTTCCTCTGAACTCGCCACCCGGAAGGTTGGGCTGTAACTTTACGATTGGATCTCCCTGACAATACTCGTCACTGAGTCCTGTGAAGTAGTTGTTCGGAATTTGTACCACTAAAACGGTGTCAGAAACCTCACCAATGCAACCATTCGTATCGACTACTTGACAAACATATTCGTATGCACCAGCTGAGCCATAAGTGTGGTTTGCCTGATTTTGGTCAGAGCTATCTCCATCGCCAAAGTACCACTTGGTATCTTGCACTGCAGTGGCCGTGTGCGTAAACGTAAAATTGTTGTCGGTTAAACACATTGCCGTGTCACTCGGCAAGACCATTGAACTATCCAAGGTTGGAGGTAAAATGGTGAATACCTTTTCCGTACTATCGAAACAGTATGATCTACCAGGAGAAACCAATCTGCCCATAATCAGCTTCACACGTATTTCGCCAGGGTCGGATGAGTTAAAATCAAAATTGAACGCAGAGCCACTATGACCGCGATCGGTAGACCAGAAACTTCGTGTTCTATCGTATAATCCGTAAATCGGTTTGTCCGGTGGAGCGGATAGATTCAAAATATCAAATGAATTATCACCGAAACACTGTATAGTATCGTTCCCTTGGATGGAGGTATCAAGTTCAAAATCTATGACCCAGGGTACAACCACTGTATCTCGGATGGCTGTATCGGTCTCACAACCTATGGTTTTCGCCGTAAGCGTTACATCAAAAATCCCACCTGTAGAATAGGAATAACTCGCATTTTGTGTGGTAACGATGGTTGACTTATCACCAAAATCCCATTCATACGTCATGGCGGCCATGCTTACCCCGAAAGAGTTCGATGAAGCATTCGTAAATGTGAAGGAGTTCCCATCCAGACACTGGTATTTCGTATCGATTGAAAAGTTGGCTGTAATATTCTCTGTTTTCTGTGAGGCGGTTGCGTAACCGTTAGACGTGTAGTACTCCGTACCGGAATTGTTGTTGTATTCGAAAATTGCAATGTGATACGTAGTGCTTTTTTTCAAGCCACTTATGGTAACGCTATTCCCTGTGCCGTTATAAACCGCGTACGAGTTCTTAACCTTTGAACCTGGTGCACCAAACTCGCTATCTACCGCATACACTTGAAAATCTTGAGGTAAGGTATCTACTGCAGCACCTTCACGCATGAACATCAATCGATTGTCACCATCCCCGGAAGTCCATGAAATGGTTACTTCGTTACAGTAAACGTCTGAGAAACTCACGGAACTCGCGTGCACAGTAGGGGTTTGTGCTGCTGCCGAAAGGCATAACATCCCTAGGAGAAATAGAAGTACAGTACTTTTTCTCACAGTGTACAAAGATACGACGATTGAAGTCATTAAAATGTCCCTTCGCTGTTAAAAAAAATATCACGAAGTAGCTATTCCTGTAACACCTGTAGGGAGTTTAAAGCCGGTCTCAGATTGCAAAAACAATTCTTTGGTCTGCACATTCGGTAGCTTTGTGACAATGCTTCTTAGAATATTATCAATTACGAGAGGTGTCATACCCGGAGAGTACGTATTGAGCACCACAAAACCATTCTTTCGATCAACAATGTCGTTCACCGTCTTCATGATATCCGGAAGAGAGTCCTCTAACTTCCAGCGTTCTCCTTTTGCTCCAAGTCCGAAGGCAGGAGGATCGAGTATTATGCCGTTATACGTATTGCCCCGTCGTTGCTCTCGTTGAGCGAACTTTAAAGCATCTTCCACCACCCATCGGATATCACTCAAACCACTACTCATCATATTTTTACGAGCCCAAGTAACTACTTGACGAATACTGTCTACGTGTACAACGTCTGCACCTGCGGCTTTGGCTGCGAGTGATGCTCCACCGGTGTAAGCAAACAGGTTAAGCACTTTTGCGTCGTTAATGCGCTGTACTTTTTCGTAAATGAAGTTCCAGTTAACAAAGTGCTCCGGGAACAATCCTACGTGTTTATAGCGGGTACGCTGAACTTCAAAGTTCAGATTCTTACCGTGTAATGGATAGTTGATACTCCAAACCGGAGGAAATGATTTGAACTCCTTCCAATTTGCCTTGTTGTTCGAAACAATTTCACATTCCGCATGCGCTCTCTTCTGCCATTCTTTTTCGCT
>CAJXLR010000121.1 GCA_913056425.1 uncultured Bacteroidota bacterium | reverse complement strand
CTCCGCTTAAACTTACCCAAGATCTCCTGGGAGCAGATGGAAAAATAACTGGAGTTGAAATTCGAACGAAACCGGGAAAGGATGATGATGTGCACCATATCCTCACAAAGCAACTAGGCGAATCATATAACGTACAGAACAGATCGGAACAAAACGAGGCAGCTTATCGTGTCTTTAAGACCGAGAAATGGGCCACATTTGCCATTCTTACCTTGGTTATACTCATTGCTGCGTTCAACACCATTGGAGCGCTTACAATGCTCGTTCTCGAGAAAAAGAAGGATATCTATATCCTCAAGAGTATGGGAGCGGAGAATGGCCTCGTTCGAAGAATATTTATGAGCGAAGGGATGCTCATCACATGGCTCGGATTAATTGCAGGTCTCGCTATCGGCATTGGCTTTGTGTTGATACAAGACAAGGTTGGTGTAATCCGGCTTGATGGGAGCTTTGTCGACTATTTTCCGGTAGGTTTAAAACTAGCCGACGTGTTGAGTGTTTCGCTAGTGATAACCGTGATGGGTGCTATTGCATCAGTTTATCCATCGCTAAAAGCAGGACAGCAAGCATGAAGTATTTAATCGTAGGATTGGGTAACATAGGAGAGAAGTATGCGCATACTCGTCACAACGTAGGATTCGACTTTTTAGATTACCTGTCGGAACAATACGACATGAAATTTGAATCGGATAGGTTTGGGATGTACGCCACACATAAATACCGGGGTCGGAACCTTCATTTCTTAAAACCCGACACCTATATGAATCTTAGCGGAAATGCTGTGGCGTTTTGGATGAAGAAACTGTCACTGCAACAGCATCAGATTCTTATCGTAACGGACGATTTGAATCTGCCCTTTGGAACACTGCGAATGCGCACAAAAGGCAGCGATGGCGGACACAACGGACTCAAGAGCGTTCAAGAAAAAATTGCTGGGTCCAAGTATCCCCGACTCAGAGTTGGAATTAGTGCCGACTTTTCAGAAGGCAGACAGGTTGATTACGTTCTGGGTGAATGGACAGCTGAGGAATCAGAAGCTCTTCCCGCATTGTTTGAAAAGATGCAAAAAGGAATTGAAGAAATGGTATTCCGAGGAATTGGAATGGCAATGAATCATGTGAATACGAAGTAGATTTGGCTATTGTTGTAACTAGCAGCAGAGCCCTCTCAGGAGGTCAATCATTCATTCACGCATTCACGCATTCAGTCATTCAATCATTACAAAAAGAAAGGGGGTACAAAAACACTTTCTCAAATGCTGATGCCCCCCTGTTCAAGTCGCATGTGTAGTCAAAGTCTTATTAATCTACATTGTCGTGCAGAAATGAATTATTCGTTTTGATTTCAGGCTTGCTTTCCGGTTCATCTACCAAGGACGTGCGCGAAATTTCAGACTCAGATGAGTGTGTTGTTTTCGCTAGTTTGATACCTCTCCGTTTGTAGGCTGGAACGTTCTCCAACTCTTCCATACCTTCTTGTGAATTCGCTGTCTTGCTCAACTCTTTAAGTCGAACAATACGCTCCTTCATCTCTTCAACCTTCTGGTTCGCATCGCGCAGAACGTCTTCTTCCTCTACTTCTCCATCTGTGTCAATGTAGTCGTAAATTGAAGTTTGCTTGTTCTTTCTTGGCACTTCACTGAGTGACGTTTCTACAGACTCGTCGTTGGTGTCCGGACGAATCGATACCGCTTCTATAATGTGTTCTTCTTGAATTTCTGAAGCATCATCATTACCCAAGTATCGATTCTCTTGTTTGTTAAATCCTGTCGCAATTATGGTTACCGATATTTTGTTACCCAAAGATGCATCATAACACAATCCGCATTTTAGGTTTGCATCCATTCCGGCTTGCTCTTGGAAGAATTCGTTTATGGCAGCGTATTCATCCAGACTAGCTTCTTCTTCACCGTAAGAGATATTGATTAGCAAGTCACTCGCCCCGTTTATTTTGTTATCATTCAATAACGGTGAGTTTAACGCTAGTTCCGCTGCACGGATAGCTCGATCATCTCCTTCTGAGATACCGTTACCAAGAATTGCAACACCGCTATCTGTCATAGCTGTTTTTACATCTTCGAAATCTACGTTGATGCTTCCTGCAATTGTTATTATTTCAGCTATTCCTTTTGCCGCTGTTGATAGAATGTTATCTGCGTGCGAGAATGCTTCTGTAATCTTAAGATTGCCATACATGTCCTTAATTCGATCATTGGAAATAACCAACAACGAATCAACTACATCGCGCATTTCATGGACACCTTTCTCAGCTGCCATCACTCGCTTACTTCCTTCAAACATGAAAGGAGTGGTTACGATTCCAACAGTGAGAATGCCCATGTCTTTTGCCGCTTTTGCAATTACCGGGGCCGCACCCGTTCCGGTACCACCACCCATTCCTGCAGTCACAAAAACCATTTGAGTATTCACCCCAAGAGATTCTATGATTTCTTCAAGACTTTCTTCAGCTGCGCGTTTACCCACTTCAGGGTTAGATCCAGCACCTCTACCTTCAGTTAGTTCATTACCAATCTGAATCTTGTTCGGTACCAAGCTCATTTCCAAGGCTTGATTATCCGTGTTGAAAATAAAGAAATCAACTCCGGATATGCCCTGTTCGTGCATATAGTTTACGGCGTTTCCACCGCCACCTCCAACACCAATAACCTTGATAATGGACGATTTGTCTTTGGGTAAGTCTACTCTAAAATTCATGCGCCTTGTTAAAAATCTTGAATGTCACTTTCGTCCTTTAACCAGGCCTTGAACTTGGTGAAGAAGTGCTCGCGTCGCTCAGCTTTTATGCTGCGCTCTGCTTCTTCTGCTTCACTCATTGGCTCTTCTTCCACAAGAACTTCTTCTTGTTCTTGTCGGAAGTGATTGAAGCTCTCAGACTCTTCTCGTAGTCCTTTTAGAACCAATCCTACGGCAGTTGCGTAAATTGGACTCTTAACTTCTTCAACTAGGCCTTTGGCCAAATGCTCGTTCGGATAACCGATACGAGCGTCTAAACCTGTGATGTACTCCGCTAGTTGTGTGATGTTTTTGAGCATCGCACCTCCACCGGTTATCACAATACCACCTACCAGTCTTTTCTCCATACCACTCGCTTTAATCTCGTAGTACACCAACTCTAAGATTTCTGCTACACGAGCATTAATAATCATAGACAGGTTTTTAACTGAGATTTCCTTCGGATCCCGACCGCGTAGTCCGGGGATTGAGACAATTTCGTTCTCAGTAGATTCGTCTGCCAATGCTGAACCAAACCGAGTCTTCAATAACTCAGCTTGATGTTTCATCACATTACAACCTTCTCGGATATCTTCGGTGATGATATTACCACCGTAAGGGATAATAGCTGTGTGACGAATTATCTTTTCGTGGAAAATGGCAACATCTGTTGTTCCACCTCCAATATCAACCAATACAACTCCGGCCTCTAATTCTTCGTCGCTCAGCACAGACTCTGATGATGCTAGTGGCTCAAGCGTGAGTTCAGATACCTTAAGTCCAGATTTTTCCACGCATTTGTGGATGTTTTTGGCTGCGGTAATCTGGCCTGTGATGATGTGATAGTTTCCTTCGAGTTTAACCCCTGCCATCCCAATTGGGTCAACAATGCCGGGTTCATTATCTACAGTGAAATCTTGTGGCAAGACATGGATAATCTTGTCGCCTGGGTTCACTGATAATTTGTACATGTCTGCCTCCAGTTTGTCCAGATCAGACTGTGAAATTTCATTTTCTACGTCGTTGCGGATAATCATACCCTTGTGCTGAATGCTGTTGATGTGAGCACCGGCAATACCAACGTGAACGCGATTAATCTCAACGTTTGAATTTTGAGAAGCTTGTTCTGCAGAAGCGATGATGGCATTTACCGTTTTGTCGATGTTAGACACAACGCCGCGAGTTACACCACCGTTGGTAGGTACCTGACCCAGACCCAAAATGTCAACTTTACCATACTCGCCCATGCGGCCAACGATGGTACAGATCTTTGTGGTTCCGATGTCTAATCCTACGATGATTTTCTGCTCTGCCATGCTACTTGCAAATTACTTGGTCTCTATACTTGAGGTTAATCACTTTGTACTTGTCCCAACCTTGACGCTTGGATACCTTGTTGTAGAAATCGTCAAGCTTATTAAACTTCTGTTCTAATCTGGTACAATCGCCAACTACTACTTCGTGTCCTCCTAAACGTGTGGTGAATATGAGGTCACCGTTGGTATTGACAAATATCTGCTCTACAAGGGGCTTCCAGCGGGTCGACTGATTAACATACGTGGTGAATGTGTATAGTTTTTTGTGCAAGCCCGTGTGGATTGGACCTGTAGCTACCAGCACACGCGGTGTGTACTTGTTGGACAAAGGGAAACTATGCCCATTCTCATCTATGTAATATCCTGATTTTCCGTCTGGTATAACTCGGAGAATAGCCGTTTTCTGAGTGATGTCCATGCGAAGAATCCCATCAAACCCGGCATAACAATCTACTTGTTCGATAAAGTCGTTTTCCAATAACGAGGCTTCAATTCGAGTCAAGTCGATATCGTTCCAGTTCCGACCAATGAATAAAACCGAATCAGCCCTTAGGTGTGAAGCAATTCCTGCTTTGTCCACAAAAGCCGGGCTCTTATTTACCACTTTGACTTCAAAGTCTGAACAAATTCGATTGTTGTGTTTCCCTCTAAATATCCAGTACAATGAGATCACCACGGCGAGTCCCAGACCAATAAACAACCAGTTCCACCAAATCTTTTTCATGATAAGATGGATTTAAGTGGTTCAACAATGCGATCTATGTCTCCAGCACCAAGCGTCAGTAAAACTTCGGGCTTATGAACTGAAACAAATTTTAAAACGCTGTCTCGCTCAAGTAAATGACAAGGACAGGCGATTTCTTCCATCAACCGAGCACTGTTAATACCCTCAAGAGGTTCTTCACGCGCAGGGTAAATATCTAAAAGGATCAGTTCATCAACTTTTGACAGCTCCGCCGCAAAATCGGTCATGAAGTCGCGCGTTCGGGAGAACAAATGCGGTTGAAATATTGCCGTAATCTTTCTATCGGGATAGAGTTGTCTTGTTGCCTTAATCGCTGCTTTAATTTCACTCGGGTGATGAGCATAGTCATCAATGTAAACACAATCTTCGTTGCGTACAATGAACTCAAAGCGTCGTTTCACACCTTTGAAACTCGCGTAAGCGTTCCGCAGCTGATCTGCGTTAACACCAACCGACATGGCTAAGGCGCCGGCAGCCAAAGCATTTTCAATGTTGTGTTCACCGGGTAATGGTAGAACCATATTTCGGTGAACATCGTTTCCAGCATATAAGTCGAAAACAAAGTTCCCATTATTCACGTGAACATGACGAGCGCTCATTTTCCCGGCTTCAATGCCATATGTTAGGGCACTTTCATCAAAAAGCGTTTGTAATTCTTGTTGTACGATCAATTTGCTTTGGTCTTCAACTAACTGAGCAAACTCCTGAAACCCTTCTACCATGGTATCATGGGCCCCATAAATATCTAGGTGGTCTGCATCAACACTTGTGATAACCGCTGCTTTTGGTTTGAGCGTTAAAAAAGAGCGGTCAAACTCGTCGGCTTCTGTAACACTTACCATAGAGTCGGACACTTCATCGGAGCAATAATAGTTGCTGTTGTAGTTGGATGATATGCCTCCGAGGAACGCCACATGAGGAATGCCGGAGTGGGACAGTATGTGAGACAAAAGTGTACTGGTAGTGGTTTTTCCATGTGTGCCGGCCACAGACAGGTTGTGTGTATTTTGGGTGATCCAGCCTAAAACAACTGATCGCTTGTTCAGTGCAATTCCCGTTGACTCAAGAATCGATTTAATTTTGAGGTTTTTCGGAATAGCCGGCGTGTATACAACCAAAAAACTTGATTGGTCAACATTCTTAAGGTGTTTCTTTATCCATGTTTCATCGTCGACGTAGGTAATCTCTGCTCCTTGCGCGATAA
>CAJXLR010000120.1 GCA_913056425.1 uncultured Bacteroidota bacterium | reverse complement strand
CGTTATCTCTGTAAGGCCAGAACACAGTTGTGGCAGCAGAAGTAATTGTAATACCTCTCTCCTGCTCTTGCTCCATCCAGTCCATGGTAGCAGCACCATCGTGAACCTCACCAATCTTGTGAGACACACCTGCGTAAAACAGAATACGCTCGGTAGTAGTGGTTTTACCGGCGTCGATGTGCGCGGCGATACCAATGTTACGTGTAAATTTTAGATCTCTAGCCATTATTATCTTGCTCTAAAGTGTGCAAAAGCTTTGTTTGCCTCTGCCATTTTGTGCATGTCTTCTTTTTTCTTCACGGACGACCCTTCATTTTTCGAGGCAGCCAAAACCTCTGCGGCTAATTTCTCAGCCATAGACTTTTCGTTGCGAGAGCGTGCATAACGAATCATCCATTTCATACCTAAAGCGATTTTACGCTCTGGGTGAACCTCAATAGGAATTTGGAAAGTAGAACCTCCAACACGACGTGCCTTCACCTCTACAGATGGCATTACATTATTCAGTGCCTTTCTGAATACTTCAATACCTGACTCTTCCTCTGACTTCTGATCTACAATATCTATTGCATTATAGAATACGCGTTGAGCCAATTCTTTTTTACCCGACAACATCATGTTGTTAATAAAGCGGGTAACCATTTGGTCGTTAAACCGCGGATCCGGCAACAAAGGCCGCTTCTTAGCACTCGACTTTCTCATTATTTCTTAGGTCTTTTTGCTCCGTACTTACTTCTTCGCTGAGTTCGTCCATCAACACCAGCGGTATCCAATGCCCCACGTACGATGTGATATCTCACACCAGGCAAATCTTTTACCCTTCCGCCGCGTACCAAAACGATACTGTGCTCTTGAAGGTTGTGACCCTCACCCGGGATGTACGCGTTAACCTCTTTACCGTTGGTTAATCGCACACGCGCCACTTTTCTCATGGCCGAGTTAGGCTTCTTAGGTGTAGTCGTGTAAACACGAGTACAAACACCTCTACGTTGTGGGCAAGAATCCAAGGCACGCGACTTACTTTTCGAAGTCGATGTCTTGCGTCCTTTCCGTACTAATTGCTGTATTGTAGGCATATTACTCTCTGTCCGTTTTCTTAAAAGGAGTGCAAAGGTAGTTCTTTGCAATTAATTATCAAACGAACGATGATAAATTTTTGGAGGAGTTTTCGGCCTGTTTTTAGAGGGATTGACATATTCGAGATTGCTCAACGAATACATCTTGATATACAGTTAATTACAATCGCAGTTTCATCGGTGAAACTAAAAACAATAGAAGGTTGATTTACCTCAACTTAGGGCAACGATCGCGATGTTTCATCTTTTTGACGAAACGAGTTGGTTTAGAGTTCGTTGTTTTCTTTTTACCAAACTCAACTGCTACAGTGAACTGTATAAATGAATAGCTGTCGTTATTAAGAGGATTTCCTCGCTGTGTGTTTGCTCCTACCGGTCCATCTAAATTTCGATGGCTTAACTGGGCCGCAATATCCCCTCGCTCTTCTCGAATTGCCTCCACATCGTGGTATGTACCCGATACGTCATCTATGTAGTCGGTCGAAGATTTTCTCATCGACAATTCTAAACCTAGGTATATACTCCGCGTTACGTTTTTGCGGTAGCCAAATCCAAAAGGGATGACCCAAGCTTGAAGCGAGTAGAAATCTTTATTGGGATCTATACCTTGACCTTCTGTGCCCAGAGGTTGTAGATCATGCCACTGACCATCTAATTGCGATTGCGGGTTAAACCAAAATGTGCCATAACCCAAAAAACCATAAATCTCAGACGTACCCAATTTATTTCGACCAAATCGAGACAGGTTAACCAAAACAATTTCCGGCGTTACCGAAAACTCGTAAATATCTGAACGAAAACTAAGATTGCGCTTAAATCTGCCTAGCTCACCACTAAACGCATCCGAACCCATTACCTCGCCGTAACAGAAGTCTGTGCGGAGTGAAAGTTTGTTTGTTAAATTAAACTTCAATCCCACTGAGCTATTACCGCGCATCGACTGGATATCGAAATCCAAAAAGCCTTGCTTTCCAGCACCGTGACTTCCGCCTAGATCGCCAAAAAATAATGTACCACCAACACCCACCTTGAGTTCAAGGGTACTTCTTTTATACTTGATAACTTGGGAATTTGCCGCTATTGGGATTAGTAATATAGCAGCAGCAGACAAGCATGTCTTTAGCGTAGTTTTCATCATCAATTGTGTAGTAGTAGGACCAATCGTTTCCGATTAGGTCAACACAAAGATAACGAAAAGTTTGAAA
Source organism: uncultured Bacteroidota bacterium (assembly GCA_913056425.1). Lineage (GTDB taxonomy): Bacteria > Bacteroidota > Bacteroidia > NS11-12g > UBA9320 > UBA987. Next base: position 3,744 of record CAJXLR010000120.1, on the reverse strand, counting down.
TCTTGTTAAAGTCGCCTAGGCGTAGGTAACTTGCTTTACCGCATCAACGATTCTGTGAACCGAAGGCAGGTAAGCTTCTACTAATGTAGGAGCGTATGGCAACGGTACGTCGCGACTTGTCACGCGTGCCACCGGAGCATCTAGAAAATCGAAGGCGTGCTTTTGAACGCCATAGGCGATTTCAGACGAGATACTCGCCAAAGGCCAGGCCTCTTCAACAACTACAAGACGGTTCGTCTTTTTAACGCTTTCGATAATGGTGTCCAAATCCAAAGGGCGGACACTTCTTAAATCGATAATTTCCGCATTAACACCATCGGCTTGTAATGCCTTATTCGCGTTTTCTAAAACGCGCATCATTTTACCAAAAGATACTATCGTAACATCTGTACCTTCTTGAACTACGTGAGCTTTACCCAGTGGAAGTAGGTATTCTTCTTCTGGCACTTCCCACTTCAATCCATACATCTGCTCACTCTCCATGAATATCACTGGATCGTTATCGCGAATAGAACTCTTAAGAAGTCCTTTCGCATCATACGGATTAGAAGGAACGACAACTTTCAAACCAGGTGTGTTCGCATACCAATTCTCAAAGTTTTGAGAGTGCTGAGCGCCCAATTGTCCCGCGCTTCCTGTTGGACCTCTAAAGACCATAGGACAGGTAAACTGCCCACCGCTCATTGAGTTCATCTTAGCTGCTGAGTTAATCACCTGATCAATGGCCACCAACGAAAAGTTGAACGTCATAAATTCAACCACCGGACGCAGTCCATTCATCGCTGCCCCTACCGCTATTCCGGCAAAACCTAATTCAGCGATCGGTGTATCAATCACGCGTTTCTCACCGAACTCTTCCAACATACCTTGACTCACTTTGTAAGCCCCGTTGTATTCGGCTACTTCCTCTCCCATTAAAAAGACACTTTCGTCTCTTCTCATCTCTTCGTTAAGAGCCTCTCTTAATGCTTCTCTGAATTGTATCGTGCGCATAGGGTTGAATTATGCCGCAAAAATAAGTAATGGCACCTAACGATGCACATGAAAACAAAATGCGGTCATTTTTAATCCAAACACATACTCTTACCGTTTGTTTGAGGCAATGTTTCGGTCACATTAGTCATATTTGCAGGCATCATCATGAAGCGATTATTTCCAACCATCTTAGTACTTATGTCCGCACCCCTACTCAGCAAAGCTGTCACCTACCACGTAAATTTTGAAGAACGTAATCAACATTATGTCGCTGTAACTATCGAACGGACGGTTAAGAAAAACGAAACCGCAAAATTCTCAATGCCAGTTTGGACACCCGGCTCCTACAAGATTCGTGAGTTTTCTCAGTACGTAGTTGATTCGAAAGCCGAAATTGATGGACAAACAGTTGCACTCGAACAAACAGATAAAAACACTTGGGAATGCACCAGTCCTGTAAAGGGTATGCTGCGATTCACCTACCGCGTATTTGCCTTTGATCTAGGGGTGAGAACCAGCTATGTAGATCAATACATGGCGTTTCTCCATGGCGTGAGTATTTTTATGTACCCCGAAGGTCTTCAGGATGAAGAAATCCTTATCGACTTTGGAAACAACTTGCCCTACAAACAAATTGAAGTAGCGCTCCCAACTGGAGCATCTCAAAATTCGTTTGTAGCGGAGAACTATGACTTGCTTGCCGATAGCCCTTTTGCTTTGGGTACGTTTGATACCATCTCATACCAAACCGGAGGCGTGGATCACAAAATCGTGATGATTGGAAAAGGAAACTACGACCTCAATACCGTCCGGGATGATTTCAAAAAGATTACTGATGCAGAAGCCGGCATGTTCAAATTTGACCATCCTTCTGACCAATACATTCACTTTATCCAGAACGTAGAAAGCGGCGGTGGAGGTCTTGAGCATTTAAACTGCCATACTTCCCAAATGGATCGCTGGTCATACACGGATGAAGCCAGATACAAGAAGTTTTTAGGGTTGGTTGCCCACGAATACTTTCACCTCTGGAACGTTAAGCGAATTCGGGCAAAAGAACTTGGACCATTTGATTATGACAAAGAAAACTACACGACGCTCTTGTGGGTTGCTGAAGGCATCACGTCGTACTTCGACGATTTAATTCTAAAACGAGTGGGTATCCACAATGAGCAAGAATACTTAGATGTGATAGCTTACAACATAAACCGATTTGAGAACACTCCGGGAAAATCGGTTATGGACTTATCGACTTCCAGCAAGCTGGCATGGGTCAAGGCCTATATACCGCATGACGACAGTAAGAACACTTCTATCTCGTATTACAACAAAGGAATGCTTGTCGCGTGGATGCTGGATTTAACCATTATCCAAAAATCCGACGAAAAGAAAAAACTAGATGATGTGCTAAATCTTTTATACGAAGAGTACTATCTAAATAAGCAAAGAGGTTTTACCTATTCTGAGTTTGTTGACGCTTGCAATGAGGTAGCTGGGACCAACCTGACGTCTCTTTTTGAAAGCTGGATAAACACAACTAATCCTCTTGATTACGACGGTTTAACTTCCAAATACGGTTTAGTTCTTGAGAACACGAGTGATAAGTCGACAGCTGATTTTGGAGCTGAGACTAAGTATGACAATGGAAAATGCGTTGTGACCTACGTACATCCGGACGGAGCCGCGTTAAAAGCAGGATTGAGTGTTAACGACGAGATTATCTCATTGAACTCCAGAAGGCTATCGGGAACGGTGAGCCTGAGCAGCGAGTTTAAACCTGGAGACGCCGTTGAAATCATTTATTCACGGGACGGTATGATTTTCAATACGACCGTTGTGCTTACTGGAAATTTGGAATTTAACTACACATTGAAACCCAACTCAGACGTTACAGACTTGCAGGGTTCATTGATGCGTTCGTGGCTTGACTAGCAGCCTTCGATTCCGCGATAAACCGGATAAAGCAAGTGCTCCTTCTCGTAATGATTTGAATGTGTATACAACCAATAGAGTTGTGCACGAGGATTTTCCTTGAAGGCGGGATCTGATGCTTTTTTTGTCTCGAACTCGATTTTAAGTTCTTGGTTATTGTTTAACATCTCCGCTGCTTCATCTTCAAATACGTAGGACGAGTACCATTCTTTTTGCTGAAGAATCGCATCAAAAAAGTTCCACTTAAAGTACGAGTCCGGTCCAAATGGTTCCAGCACCTCAACCAGAAATCTTCTGTGCAGATTGTCTAGCTTTATCATCCAGTCACCTTTGCGTATTTGAATCTGTTGAACCAATGTATCTACAATCACATTTGTGTGCGCGTAGTGCTTTTCAAAAACCGAAGTTGAGGTCTTGTAATCTTTTATACGATATGTCTCCAACGTCATTAATGTATCCTTCTCCATTTCGGTCAACGTTACTCCAAATGCCCTTAATCGATCTTCGACTTCAACGAATCCGCGCCTCAAGATATAAAACTCAGGTGCTGTCACCGTAGTGGAAGGTATCATGCGATTGAAGTATTTAACCTCTTTCTGAAATGGTTCGTTTCGATCATAGAAAAGTCGCTCGGAACCTGTAACCACACTTGGTTTATACTTTGCCACATACCCCTCAAAAGTGAGTGTTTTGTATACCGACGAGTCTACCGTCCAGTCCAAGGCAAATTCAATCTTCTCTTTCATCCGCTTACGTGACTCGTCCACTGCTCGTCTAATTGGAAATTGGTTGCTCAGTTTTACGCAGCCCATTAAAAACTCCAATGTGGATTCGACA
>CAJXLR010000119.1 GCA_913056425.1 uncultured Bacteroidota bacterium | reverse complement strand
TAGTATTACTTGTTTTTCAATCATTTCTATTATTGTTCCATAAATTATTAATTGATATACATAATAACACAACACCTACTACTATGGCAAGCACAAAGTCCATTATCTTTTCATTCCTGCAATGATTGATTGCACTCCCCCTTCATTTGTTGTATGTAATTGCTCTCCGTTTACAAAAGTTATTTTCCACCAACGTTCTTTTTTATGATGGTCAAATCTTTCTTTTACATAAACCACATTCTTTGGGTTTATATAATACCTTTCGTTATTTGAGTCTTCTATTTGTATCATTTTATGTAACTTTTTAATTTTTTAATTAATAATTTCATCTCGTCTATTGTTCTTTCATAATTTTTTTGATCGTGAAAAAAATCTATTGAATCAAGAGTTTCTTCTAATTGTGTTATTTGATCTTCTGTTAATTTTAGATTGGGGCTACTCAAAAGCCTTGTCATTCTATAACTTAATTCTAGCAATTCTTCATCTTCACTCATCTTTTATATTCATACTATAATCTTCGTTGGTAGAAATTATATACATATCTGAATGAAAAGGTTTATATTGTTTAAAATACTCTTCAGCATCTTCTAATGAAAAAGTTGCCTCAGTTATTCCCTCTCTGTCATTGTTTTCGAGGCTCACTCGGTTAAAACCGTTGGCATCAAAATCACCAATATAACCAACCTCAAACAGGTTTTTTCTAAATGAATTCCGGACTTCAGATATACCGCCTTCTAAAACCTTCTGGGACTTATTAATCATACCCATGTAGTCACAGATTTCCTCTACCGACTCCATACGGTGGGTTGAAAATATAATCGTTGCTCCGTGTTCTCTTAAAGCTTTGATTTCATCCTTAATAAGCTCTGTATTCACCGGGTCAAAACCACTGAAAGGCTCATCGAGAATAATTAGTTCTGGCTCATGTAAAACGGTTAAGATGAATTGGACTTTCTGAGCCATTCCTTTACTCAGTTCTTCAATTTTCTTGAATTTCCACGGCAGTAAATCGAACTTCTCGAGCCAGTACAAGGCTCTTTTCTGAGCCTCTTGTGCACTTAGGTCCTTTAATCTACCGAAGTATACGATTTGCTCAAGAACTTTCATTTTCTTGTACAGGCCCCGTTCTTCCGGTAGGTAGCCAATTCGAGCAATGTGGGTTGGGTTCAGTTTTTCACCATCAAAATATACCTCGCCTTCGTCTGCAGCTGTTATTTGGTTGATGATTCGTATGAGTGTTGTTTTACCGGCGCCATTTGGGCCGAGCAATCCGTAAATACTCTGTTTCGGAATCGAAAATGAAATGTCTTTTATGGCTAAGTGTCCTTCGTAGCCTTTTGTGACATTTTTAATCTCGAGAAATGCCATTCGCTTTCGGTTTTAAGCAAAGATATACTGACCTAAACAAGGCGATGTGCGCTTTCGATAAATTGACAATTGTATCGGTTTGAAACTAGTATGGTTGCTTGGCGAGGTTATCGCAAATATCATAAAGCTCTGCTCGAAGCATATTTATGTCGTCTTTGTTAAGTGCCGATATAAATACTGCGGGAACGTTCTCGTTGGCGTACCACGTGCGCTTAAAGTCGTCAAGATTATAAATGGCTTCATCTTCAAAGATATCGTCCGATGTCGCCCTTGGGTTGTAGTTGTCTATCTTGTTAAAAATAGTAAGAGTTGGCTTGTCCCCAGCTCCTATTTCAGCCAAAGTTTCCTTAACCACTTCCATTTGATTGGGGAAAACCGGATTCGATACATCTACCACGTGCAAAAGCACATCTGCTTCTTTAATCTCATCCAAGGTTGATTTAAAACTCTCAATCAATTGATGCGGTAGTTTGCGAATGAATCCAACTGTGTCCGATATCAGTGTAATGATTGGCGGCTGATAGGTTTCGGATTCAACGGTAAGTACAAGCTTCCGAACAGTAGAGTCCAAGGTCGCGAAGAGTTTGTTCTCGGCAAGTATTGACGCTTTTGTAAGCGCATTCATGATGGTTGATTTACCTACGTTGGTGTATCCTACCAAGGCCAGTCTTAGCTGACCGGTTCTACTTTTTCGTTGGGTTACCCCTTGCTGGTCAATTTCCTCCAGTTTCGTTTTGAGTAAGCTAATCTTATCTCGGATGATACGTCTATCCGTCTCAATTTCTTTCTCTCCCGGACCTTTCATCCCAATACCACCACGCTGTTTTTCGAGGTGCGTCCACATCCGTGTAAGACGAGGAAGTAAATATTCACTTTGTGCCAACTCGACTTGGGTTTTAGCTCTGTTGGTCTTAGCGTTTTTGGCAAAAATGTCCAATATCAATGTGCTTCGATCTATGATCTTGGCCTTAAGTTCCTTTTCTAGGTTACGTATTTGTGAAGGAGTGAGCTCGTCATCAAAAATGACTGTATCAATTGACTTATTTTCAACAAAGCTTTTAACCTCCGATAGCTTACCAGTTCCAAAGTAGGTCTTTGGATTTGGGTATTCCATTCGCTGCACAAAACGCTTAACCACATCCGCACCGGCCGTGTAAGCCAAGAAGGCCAACTCATTCAAGTAGTCATCGGTTTGCTCACGAGATTGTTGTTGTTTCTCAACCGCAAGCAGTACTGCCGTCTCCGCCTTTTCTTCTGTTTTTACCTGATAACTTTTTTTCTTCAATGCTAAGAGTGTTATTATCGTCGTTCTAAGATTGCCAATGCAACGAACTAGCGCAAAATTGAACAAATTCTCCATTCTTTTGGTCATTGGCTTGCTTATCGCACCTTTTAACAGTCAAGCTCAAGAGTTAGAGTGGTCGAATACACGTAAGGTTAAAGGCAGAACAGCTTATGCTCGAGTAATCGGAGAGAACAATTCGGGTCTCTACATGCTGAGGTTTCGCAACCAGATGTTAACCAAGAACGTGGTTATAGAGCGCTACCGATCAAACCTAAGTTTTGCGCATGCTCGGAATGTTCAGCTTAAAAAAGCTCGGTTGCTTTATGCTGAGTTACAAGACACGGGACTTTTATTTGTCACAGCACATTATGATCGAAAAGGCACTCGAAACGAAGTTCGATGTCAATGGTACGATCAAAATTTAGACGCCATGGGGAAGCAGCGTCATGTTCTCTCCGGAGGAATATCGGATTTCTATGATAAGGGGGATTTCAGAATTCGTTTTTCCAACAATCGTAAGCGGATATTAATCGCGTTTACAGAAAAGTCAGTCGATGATAAGCGCATATTGAACATACATGTTTTCAATGAGCGTATGGACTCGCTGGCCAGTCACCGATACCTGCTGAACATCCCTTACAATAACTTCTTCCTTACCAATTTAATGGTGGACAATTTTGGGAATGCTTATTTCCTCATTAACGAACACAAATTTGCTATACGAAGAGACAGAAAACGCGACGATAAGAGTACTGTTTATTGGTACAATTTGGCGCAAGATTCTCTCAGGGATTATCAAATACTGGACTCCGGCAAATTGCTTCGCAAGGCGATCTTCACCATGGACAGGCAGCTCAACAAAGTTAATCTCACCGCATTCTATGCCGACGAGCAGTCGCCTAATTCCGATGGCTTGTTCCACTTTCATTTGTGGCCAAACCAACCAGAACGTAGCCCAAAACTGGTCTACCAAGAATTCACCGATAAATTTAAAAAGCAACTATTTGGTGATAGCAAATCGGCGCTGTACGAAGATGTTAAAAGCTTTGATCTCTTGAGAACGTTACCGGGTACGGATGGTGGGATCACCATCGTTGCAGAACGATCTTCAGTTTCTAATGAAACGGACATCCAATACATTAATGGGATGCCAACTCAAACAGCGCGGAATATTTACAATTTTGACGATGTGTTAGTGATTTCCATGGACTCAAATCATCAAATAAAATGGAAGTACCTAATCAACAAGAGTCAAAGTTCACTTAACGACAACGGTTATTATAGTTCGGTGGTTATCGCGAACACACGGGCACACCTTTATATCATGTACAACGATAGACTCAGGACCAATGGGGATGTACTTCAGTATAAGTTTACCTCTGATGGGAAAGTGACTTACAAAATCTTGGTTCGTTCAGACAATCATTACACCTCAATCATCCCGTCGGAAGCAAAGCAAATTGCTTACAATCGGGTAATTTTGCCTGTGACGAAAGATCGCAAGTTTTCATTGCTCAAACTTGATTACATCAATTGAATCAACTCCTTAGGAAATCCGGTGTAAGTGTTTTGTTAGCCATTTTACTCATTGCAGTAGTGGGTAGCGTGCCGGTATTTCAATTTGTTACAAAGGGCGAAGCAACCATTACGCCCAGCACCTTAATCGACCTGGTAATAATCTGTTTAATGTTGTTGTTTCAAGCTAGTTGGTTCTCATCCATTATGCGGAGATCTGGTTTTGTTGAGCAATGGACGCTGTTACCCACAACAATATATATCCTACTAGCGATATCCATTCCCAGCAGTTTAGAACACCCACAGGTTGTGGCAATAAATTTCATATGGTTGATTTTTTACCATCGTTTATTTCGCTTGACCGATGGTGAATTTGAAGATCGAAACATATTTATGGACACGGGTATTTGGCTCTGTATCGGGATGCTTCTTTACCCAAAGTCGATATATCTTTTACCTTGGGTCATACTCCTGCTAAACCAATTTACAACAGGAATTCAGCGCTTCGCCATTGTTCTCTTATCATTTATCGTGGTTGTGTTTAGCGCGCTATCAATTATTTATCTTTACATATCTCCTGATTGGGTATTAGGGCTGCTTGCATCTCTCAAACCTGAGTGGAGCACCGAGATTTTTTCGAAAGCTTATACCACAAATTATTACATAGGTGTTTTAGCGGCTATGATCTTGGTTAGCCCTGTTGTTCTAAGGCAACTCAACTTCATGCAAACAAAGAATCGATCCATTATTCAAATGGTTCTATTACAAGTAGTCGTTATAGTTGTAACCGCCATCCTGAGCGGCAACCATGGTTCTCAAGCATTACTATTAGCAGTTGCTCCAGTAGCCTTGTTTGTTGGATTTGGCTCTAACTATGTAAAGAGTCGTCTGATTTTCAACATAGCACTGGCGATTCTATTGTTTGCCGTTGTGTTTAATCAATGGGTTAAGTATTTGATGTAGGACTCTTTCCATCTCCTGCAAACTTTTGGTCAGTGAGCTTAGGCTTGTTTTAAACTTTAGTCCCCTCCCAAAACCCAACGCTTCAGACTAAAATCAGCTAATGCGTTTTTGATCTGCGAGAAATAGCTGAAACTAGTCTGTAGGTTATGCTTGGGAGTCGGCTTACCTTTAGTCCCCTCGCGCAGCCCCACGCTTCAGACTAAAATCAGCTAATGCGTTTTTGATTCACAAGCAATGTTTGAAAGTAGTCTGTCGGTTTGGCCTACAGGGTCGCGAACCTTTAGTCCCCTCCCAAAACCCAACGCTTCAGACTAAAATCAGCCGACGCGTTTTTAATCTGCGAGAAATATGACAACTGAAATGTTTATGACACGCCAAAAATTCAGACTAATAGCTTCACATCAACTAATCCTGGGATACCGGAGTAACTTCTTGCACTACTGTAGATATAATACTCGGGTTTATCTACAATGCCGGCTTTGACCGGGTTTTGATGTAAGTAGTTCAATCTCTGGTATTTCATTCGGTTTGATAACAGTTCTATAGGGTGATTATACTGCTGCCAAAACTGTTTAAACTCATTTCTTGGATTTACTTGCCCATGCCTCCTAAACATATCTATCATCCATTCTCTACGACTCTCTACCTGTGTATATTCAATTTCCCGCATTATGCGCACTGAAGTGTACTTTTTAAAATCACGAAGAATATTTCCGAGTTCCACCCCTTGTTTTGACGCAAAAATAAAATGAACATGATTCGACATTATAACCCAAGCATAAATAATCAATCCCTTTTGTGACTGACAATACTTCAAACTATCAATCACAATATCGCTGTAGCATTTTCTTGTGAACACATCTATCCAGTCAACCACCGAAAAAGTGATAAAATATACT
>CAJXLR010000118.1 GCA_913056425.1 uncultured Bacteroidota bacterium | reverse complement strand
TTTCATCACTACCGCCTATTGATTCGATTAAATATTTTGCTGGAATTACGGGATATTCCTCTGAGCCTTTGTTTAGTTTCTCTACCAGATATGTATTGAAGTTTACTATATCATCTGAGTTGAGTTTAAGCTTTGAATTTGAATCAAATGATGTTGAAAGGCTTTTGAGTGTGATATTACCGTCTGATTGTACAAGAAACTTACCTCTTGTTTTGATACCTATCTCTTGGTTTTTTCGTTTCAACCACTTTCTTTCGATGAAGTAATCGGTGGAGTACTGTTCAATTTGACCCAAATAATCCTTTAACAGGTTGTCCTTTGTATTTGAAGTAAAGTTATTTTGCGGGTCTTCTTTAAGCTCGTCACTTAAGGGGTAAATTATACTGCTAATGGAATGCTCGGTATAAACATCTTTAATTTGAATCAAATCCATGTCAAAATACACGAGATTTTCTTTTATCTCCCCCAGATAATCTTTGGTAATAATTTTGATTACGAATTGTCTTAAGTCATCTTGCGTTTGAAGCTTGACATTTTTCAGTGCGTCGATAGGCGCCGACTTGAAAATCTGTGTTTCATGCTCGTAGTCAAACAATATATTCAAATTGTCTGGTTCAATTTTTACATCAAATGTCCCATTACTGCGTAATAAGGAGTCGTACTCAAACTTCGCCTCCGTATTATTTGAATGAGAGACTGCCAGACTATAGTTGCTGAGGTCAGCATAGACAAGTTGATTTTCTTTAAAATAAAAACTGCCCTCCGGGGAACTCCCAGCTGATGTAGAGAGTGAGACCAAAACCGAGCCATATGATTCTCGTAATTTCTGTGCTTCCAAAAAAGCCTGTATTGAGTGCCCGTCTGTTTTTTCGTAGACATCTGTCTTTCCATGAGTCTTAACCTCAATAATATTGTTGTTGTTCGTTAAGTCACGGTAATCCATTCGGATACCATCAACATCAGAATTCGCTTTTTTAAACCTATCCCTATAGTCAAAATAAAGGGCTATTTTCCAATCAAATAAGCCTGAATTTCTGTATGTACTTTCGATGTAGTAAAACATGTCATCATCGATATCAGAGTTTATTTCCTTCGATGTAATGATTCTGTAACTCGTACTGTCCCCTTCAACAAATAAGATATTAAGATTACTGCGTGACCTACGAATAATCAGATGAACGTCTTTTGTTTTGGAAGACCATGTGCCTTGAAGCTCTTCTATGAAATCATTTAAAGTAAATCGTTTCTTGAATGTTATTCGTTCTTCCTCGTCTCTGTCATAAACATCATCGTAGAATTTGCTCTCGTCCGTCTCGTCGTAATTATAATCTGAATAGTCGAAACATTTCAAGTACTGGTTACCTCTTGAGTCGATAAGCATGTCAATATCGGGGCCATTCGGATTATATTTTACCACATCAAACCCAAGGAAAACCCCTGTTGACAGTCGAATAGTCAGTTTTTCCGGGTTGGGAAAACGATTTGAGGTCATTGCCCAACTCATGGTGCCCTCTCTTGTAACTTTATTGTCTTCCTCGATTAGTATCTTACCCTTACCATTGTCATCAAGTTTAATTTTTGTAGTTCTTCCATTAAAATCTTTATGACAAAAAAGGTCTTGAGCTTGCGCAGGCAAACTCAGTAGTACAAAAGAAACTACAACGAATACGTATTTAATTAGACTCATAATCTGCTGTGAATGAATTAACATTAGACATGTAACATACCCACGATGCCAGATATGCACGTCAAAATCAACACCATGGGAGTGTAAATGTACAAAGAATTGGCCTCGACAGGAATCTGCGTTCCACAAAAATAAAATCCAATCAAAAACATCAGTAAATCTCTGAGAGGAAAACCATCTACAACACCAACAAAAATTAATGCTTAATTTTGAGTTTAACCAAAATGATGTTCCGTTCTTAAAAAAGGTTTGTCAGTTTATTCGGTGTAAATACGGCTCTATTTAAATGTGTCTAAAATCGGAATTTCAAGCATTTACCTGAATAGCTTATCCCAAAATATCAGAGAATCATGATATCTAATTTGAAAAATAAACCACTATTCTTCTTGTTGCTTCTGTCAATTATATTGACAATTGGGTGCAACGATAATGGCCAAACTTTTGACCGAATAGACTTGATTCCTGTTAAATCAGACGGCAAATGGCAGTATATAGATGTATCTGGCAACATTGTTATTAACCCTCAGTTCTCGTATGCTGATATTTTTTGTGAAGAGAGGGCTGCCATTATTCTAGATGGGGATTCTTCCAGGTTATATGGTTTTATCGATCAAACGGGTAAAATAGTTATTCAACCGCAATACATCAGTGTAGGACGGTTCAACGAAGGATTAGCCATAGTTTGTAGAGAAAACGGCCATCCCCAAGTGATCGATGTAAATGGCAAACAGGTATTTGAGGCAAGTTTTGCTGAAAGGCTTTCCAATTTTTCCGAAGGAGTTGCAAGCTTTCAACAAACCACTACTGAAGATGAATCAAAGTGGGGTTTTATAGACAAAAATGGAGACATAATCGTATCTCCTCAATTTTCGCAAACACTATACATGACTGAAAATTTATGTGCGGTAAGGAACAGTGAGAACAAATGGGGTTTTATTAATTCTGAAGGAAAGCTAATAATTACCCATCAATTTGATGAAGTATCCAATTTCCAGAATGGTTTTGCCACGGTGAAGTTTGGTGACAAATGTGGAATAATCAATAAAGAGGGTAAATACGTGGTAAATCCTCAATTTGAAGATTTGTTTCACGATGGAAAATATTTCATTTTTAAGCTGAATGACAAGTATGGTTGGTGTGATAATCAGGGTTCTTATCTCATAAACCCGCAGTTTAAAGAAGCATTTCTATTCGGTTCTAATGATGTTGCGCCTGTAAAATCCGGCGACAAATGGGGCTATATTAACCGCGATGGTAAGTATGTTATCAACCCACAATATGACAACGCTTGGGGATTTCTTGGTAAAATTGCTCCAGTGAAAGCAGGTGAGAAATACGGTTTTATCAAAGAAGGCGGGTTGTATGAGATTAACCCACAATTTGAATCAGTTTCTCGGACAGTTTTTATGAGTGGTGTAAACAGAGCGCTAATTACTGCAGAGGATATTAGAAGTGACTTTTTGGATTTAAAGGTTTTCGATGACATCGATTTTTCAAAACCTGAGGGAATCTCTATATCCTCATCCTATGGGTCTTTAATCACCAAGTTTGATGTGACAAAGTCTTCGTTTAAGAAGTATAACCACAGTGTAAATTTGACTTCTTTTAAAAATTATAAGGAATTATTAAGCACCTCTTTAGTGGCCTACGGAACACCATATGAATATGTATCGAGGAAGGTTAGTAATGGTTGGTATAGTTACAATACTTACGACCATGTTTATTCTGAGTTCAGAACTCCAGTTTCTCTGACATATACCATCTATCCAAGAGGAAAGATGTATGGAAAATTAAATAAGTTGATGGACGTTATAGCCGGTGATTTGACCGCATACAAACGATCGAATGGTGACGATAACTCCGTGATCTACACAAATGAGGATACCAGAATAAAGGTGGTTGAACTCGACTGGAGGATTGAGATTGAATATTCAAAACTTTAGTTAAGTATTTCAATTGTTTTGTGCTTAAATCGATCTTACTTATCACGTCATGTTTGTGTGTATTCATCGATGCCTCTGCGCAGTTCTATGTCGAGTCTGGTATACCATCACGGCCAAAGAAGGTTTGAAACAGGGAGACGTGGTTGATCTGATCGGCCTCTACAAGGATGAAAAGCGATATGCTCACCGTTTTATGCCTATACCTTATGATATCCCGGAAGGTAACACCGCAGCGTACTTCCCGGAGACCAATGTTCTGGTTCCGCTAGACAGCACTGCAGACGAATCGAACACCTACTTCAAAGGCGATAAGGATTACCATCGAGAAGCAAGAAGGGTAGAAAAAATCGCACAAAAAAAGGGGAGACTTTCGCCTCCCCTTCGTGTATTTAGTTCGTATTTTATTTTACAATAACCAGTTTACCGGATGTTGCAACACCTCGGTTTTCAACTGTGTAGAAGTAGATTCCTGTAGCTCCAAAAACGTCTTTGTTCACCGTGAATGAACCGTTGAATGCTTGAGTAAATACTTCAGTTCCCAATTGATTGTATACTTTCACTTGCGCATCATCCATGTTATTTACGCGGAAAGTAACCTTGTTGTCACTTGGGTTCGGATAAACTTGAAGTCCGATAGACTCAGCCGTTAAATCGTTAACAGAAGCAACCGGATCACCTAGTTCAAAAATTGCTACTGAACCGCTTACCTCATATGTAACAACGAGCAATGCAGTGCGGTTAGGGCTCTCTTTCGCAGGAACGAAAGCCAAGCCTTCTGGAGCTAGATTTCCAGAAGTGCCTTGCTCTGGATCGCCACTAAAGTCACGTGTAGTAATATATCTCGCAAACGTTGGGTTTGCCGGATCAGTTACATCGTACATAACAATGCCACCAACACGCTCAAGTCCAACAAAAGCATAGGTCTTTCCGTTTACTTCACCAATCGTTACGCCTTCCGGTTCTGGACCTTTGTCGTCACTTCGGTTGTCATAGTTGTTCTCGTCGTTTGTCGCATTGAAATACATTGGGTTGCGCTGAGCGGTAATTTGCTCCAACGCATTCTTACTGTCCCAAACCACAGCGCCTGTGCTAGCATTCCATATGGTGAACGAACGAGCACCGTAGGTGTAAATCTCGTCGTAGTCGCCGTCGCCATCTGTATCACCATCAACCAAAGAAGCTTTGATTCTTCCTAGTTGATCATCGCGTTGCAATAAGTCTGCATATGGGAATGCTGTTGGATCCAAGTCCAAGTCCTTCACACGTGTCTCGTCGATGAAAGAAAGCACCTCATCTCCACCTGATTCATACAAGTACTCGCGTGCATCACCTTCGTTAGCTGTAATCAAGTAGGTTGTTCCGTTTACTTCGTACGAAGCAATTGCATCCGGAAGGTACATACCTTTTATTGGCCATTGTGAGATGTAAATACTGTCATCACGGTTACTAGCATCCAAACCATTACCTGCAGCTGAGTGGTCTTTGGTACCCAGTGGAACAAGAGAAGTTACAGTGGCAGCGTTGATGTCTACAATCGCCAGCGCGTTGTTTTCCTGACAAGTTACGTATGCGGTGTTGCCTTCAATTGTGATGTATTCTGGCTCCATGTCTTGTGCTAAAGTCACCGGAGTTCCATCAGCTTTATCTCCTTCACCCATGGCAGAACGACCAAACAAACGGATGCCTGCTGGTGGATTCGCATTAAATGATTTAAAGTCTGCAGTTTCTAGTGTGCTGCTTGACAAGTTGCTTGTATTTAGGGTAACAATGCTTATGCTTCCTTCAGGATCTGTTAAGTAATCTCCACTTGGCTCACCTTCATTTGCCGTAAGAACTTTAGTACCGTCCTCGTTAAAGGTTACCATATCCGGAAGTGCTCCAACAGTTACTTCACCGAGTTTACTAAAATCTGCAGCTGAGTAGAACTCAACTTTACCCGGATTTTGTTTTGGATCTGCTTCAACAGCTACAGCAACAATATCGCCATAAACCGCTACACTGTTTGGTCCTCCACCTAGGTCAATCGACTTTTCAAGTGTTGGATTTTTTGGGTCAGCTACATCAAGTACATGTACTTGGTCGCTATTCGCATCAGTAAAGAATACTTGATTTCGCTTAGCATCGTATGCAGGAATTTCTGCAGCCGACTCATCAAATACGTTACCCGGTACTTGGAAAGAGCCGATTAGCTCTACATCCAGCACGTCTGTATAAGTTGGTGCATCCTCGTCTAAAATTCTTAACGACTGTACGATACGAGTATCGTCTTCTGCGTCAGCTTCTTCGATGTCATATGGGCTGTTCATTGGGAATTTCGCCATCATATACTCAGCCAAAGCGTCTTGCTCGCCACCAGTAGAGCTGATGTCAGAGCTTTTACCTGGATCGTTGGTTAAAGCACCGTCT
>CAJXLR010000117.1 GCA_913056425.1 uncultured Bacteroidota bacterium | reverse complement strand
GATTGTGACCTATCACGTTGAGTCGACGGATTCCTCAAACGATCAAAGGCAGCTCCATGGACAGATCTTTGTTGCTTCGTACCAGCTTTCCCGACAGACCTAATCTTGTTTCCAGCATCATTATTTTTTCTTTCCCTCGATGAACCTAGTGCACCTGATTTAGTCAGCGCATTTCCTTTGCCCGTGGATTCATCCTTTTTGGGTGCTGTTCCAGTCCCACTGCTGTCTAAATCACGCAAAAACTTGGATAGGCAACGCCCTACTTTTTGTGCCGATTCAGCTGTGCAAACTTCTAACTCCATGCTTTTTAACTGACAAAGTATATTACAAAAAGAGTCGTAAAAAAGCAGTAAGCTCGATGATATAATGTTTGGAATGTAATGGCATTTTTGTAGATTTTTTGAATTCGTTTTTTGCAATCGACCTCTAACGAAATCTATAACATAGACATACAGCACAAGAAAATATTTTTTAACAATGCAATCCTTTTTTAGCTTTTTCGTAAAAAAAATTAAGCCAGTCAATTTTGTGCGTGGATTGTTCGTCTTTTTTATAAAATTTGACCCTAATCTATGGCGTCATCCGACACAAAAAATTACCAGTTCGTTGACATGAAGACCTACGGGTCTACAGAATGGCTGGCTGATAACAAGAAAAAATACCGCTCGGTGTTTGATAAGGCTGAAGTAGGCTATGTCTACTGCGAGTTTCGCTTTATCAATCTACAATACAAAAAGACCGAATGGCCACTCAAACTTCAGCTCAAATGTCTGGATGAAGAGAAAAATGAAATCTGCAACCTAAACTGCGACAGAACGGTATCCTTTAATTCTATGGAGGTATTCGTTCGAGAAGGTTGGGGCACACGCAATTCCGGCGGTTTCTGGAAAGCGGGAACCTATAAATGGCAGGCATGGGTTGACGATGAATTAATCTCTGAGAAAAACTTCTATGTTCAAGACTATGGTGTAGTTTCCGGATTAGGACAACCCTACTTCAAAATTGATTCCATCAAGTTTTATGAAGGCCCGGATGCAAACGTTCTGATTGACAATCGTAGATATTACCGAACCTTCCATCACCAGTTTACTCGATACATCTGGGCAGAGCTTAAAGCCGAAAATCTTATCCCGAATGTAAAGTACTGGACTTGCGAACTGACTTTCAATTTTAGGACTAGCTCAAACTTGTTGAAAGGGTCGGTTACGAAACTGTTCTTTGTCTATCCACAGGAACCAAACTTTGTTATTACCGTAGGTTGGGGATCGGATATCATCGGAACTTGGGGTAAAGGCAGCTATTACATGGACATCATGTTCCAAGACAAGCTTCTGGCATCCAAAAGTTTCAATATTGGCGATGATTACATCGAAGCGTCCAGCGACGATTTCGCAATCATGCGCCAGCTTGATGAATCTCCGAAGGTTGAGAAAAAGACTGTAAAGAAAACCGGTTCAGCAGGCGCCATGGCGAAACCATCCATCGAACAAGATGTCATGGAAGAGCTAAACGACTTGATTGGTCTTGTTGAAGTTAAGGAGCGCATCAAGGAATACAGCAACTACCTTCAGTTCATCACCCTCCGAAAGGAAAAAGGAATTGAAGAGAACGAACCGATAAACATCCATTCTATCTTCAGGGGAAATCCGGGTACAGGTAAAACCACTGTGGCTCGAAAGCTCGGTAAGATTTACAAGAAACTCGGGCTATTGTCTAAAGGCCACGTCCACGAGGTAGATCGTGCAGACCTTGTGGCGGAATTCATCGGACAGACAGCACCCAAAACGAAGGCTGCCATCAAAAAAGCGAAAGGCGGAATCCTGTTTATAGACGAGGCGTATTCACTGGCACGCAAGGATGACGATGCAAAAGACTTTGGCAAAGAAGCCATCGAAATTCTCCTAAAAGAAATGACCGATGATCCGGACATCGCTGTAATTGCGGCAGGATATCCGGACGAGATGGATACGTTTTTGAGTTCAAACCCGGGCTTAAAATCAAGATTTAATCAAGTCTTCGATTTTGCGGATTACATTCCTCAAGAACTAATAGAGATCGCAGATTACTCGGCTGATAAGCGCGGAATTCAGTTTTCGAAAGAAGCACGAGAAGAGCTATACAAGAAACTGATTGATGCATACAGAGACCGTGATCGGTTCTTTGGAAATGCACGATTGGTGAACTCCATCGTTGATGAGTGCAAGATGAATCTTGGCCTACGTGTAATGGCGGCGGAAAATCCGAGTAGCCTGAGCATGGATGACCTTTCGACCATCACGGCGGATGACGTTGAGAAATTATCTATCTCTAAACCGGATGCCATTCCGGACATCCCAATTGATGAGGAGTTGTTGAGAGAATCTGTCGACAAGCTCAACCTAATGATGGGTCTTGAAAAAGTTAAAAACGACATCAAGGACTTGATCAAACTGGTGCGTTTTTACAAAGAGACCGGAAAGGATTTTAGAGATTCATTCTCATTGCATGCAGTGTTTACAGGTAACCCGGGTACCGGTAAAACCACCGTAGCTCGGATTCTAACTCAGATATACAAAGCACTGGGAATCATTGAACGAGGCAACTTGGTTGAATGTGACAGACAATCACTGGTAGGCGGTTATGTGGGTCAGACAGCCATAAAAACCGGGGAGATGATTGATCGCGCTATGGGCGGTGTGTTATTTATCGATGAGGCGTACTCGCTCACGGAAGGTGGCAATTCCGACTATGGTAAAGAAGCCATCGAGATTATCCTGAAACGTATGGAAGATTACCGAGGCCGATTTATCGTTATCGCCGCAGGTTACACCGACAATATGAGACGATTCTTAGAGTCGAATCCAGGATTAAAATCTCGCTTTGATAGAACGTTCCTGTTTGAAGACTTTGAACCGGAAGATTTACATTCCATCGCAATAAACCAGCTCAAAGAGCATAACCTAAAACCCAATAAGGCCGCAAATGAAATGTTGGCCAAAATGATGAAGGTTTTGTTTGATGGGCGTGACAAATACTTTGGTAACGGACGATCCGTTCGAAAAGTAATAGAAGAAGCTGTACGAAATCAACACTTGAGAATGAGTGGGATTGCATCGTCTAAGCGTACCGATAAAATGGTACAGACGCTTACAGCAAAAGACCTCGAAACCATACAACTCGCTGAAGAGGCGAAAAAGGTTGAGGTTAAATCCGTTGGATTTAAATTAAACTAGTTATGAAACATATAGTAATGATGTGGCTGTTGGCGGCTACTGTTACGAGTTCTGCTCTAGCCCAGGAAAACAATGATTTTTCGAATTGGCGAGTAGGACTAAACCTAGCAAATCTCATCCAAAAAGAGTCTGCACCCACCATTGTACTCGATTACAATTTCACCACAAACAACCACGCTCGTTTGCAACTGGGTTACTGGACTACTTCCGGAAATCGAAGTACCGATCTGACAAATAGTTCAACCATTACCAACGGAGCACAGGCGGATACACAGATTAACAATAGTCCATATTCCAGTGCCTCGCTTATAACTAAGTTAGCGTATTACCGCACGTCTGATATGGGTGACAAACTCAATATCTACTACGGTGCCGATTTAATCTTGCTTCAGGACTGTAAAAAGAACGAAATAAATATGGAGGTTACTCGAGCTTTCAGTCAGCAACAGCGACAAACCGTTATCACCAATGAGAAGACAGAAGCGACCACACTCAGCTATGGTTTAGCACCTGTTTTTGGAATCCAATGGGCATTCAGTCCTCGGTTTTTAATCACATGTGAAGCAGGGTTCGAGGTGTTGAATAATCAGTTTGAAGAAAAAGTAGATCGCAGAATTACGACCACTAGTTCGTTCGACCCCAGAATTTTCAACGATCAGGTTACCGGAACTAAATCTTGGAATCAAGTGACCAGCAACTTTAATCCACTAACCTGTTTTATTTTATCGTATAGACTGCGATGATTCGCGCTTTTGGTTACATCACTGTAGTTCTCCTGCTTTCAAGTTGTGGAGTAACAACGAATGAATCGCACATATCGTGGACAAGCGACAAGAAAGATGAAATTAGAGATTTTGGAGACCGATTGGTGCGATCGTTTCAAACATCAAACTTCGAATTGTTTGACTCACTCTGGGACAATGATGCATTCTTGAAACGGGTAAACAAGACGAGTAATAAAACCATCAGCTCATATTACATGAGCATGCAACCCAACCAAGGACGCTACAAGTCGACCGATCAATTCCCTTTGATTCAAGAAGACACGGCGAGCGTTCAGGTGGTTCATTACGCCTTGAATACAAACTCAGCTGAGATTACGTTGGTTATCGACTATAAATACTCCATGAAGCCAATCAAATACCTAGTTGAAGTAAAAGATGGAAAGTTTGCTATAACCGACATTTACAATCTGTATGACGACGAATGGCACGCACAAGAGCTTTATGATCGGTTTGTGATGTTATCAAGTATCAAACGAAACGATAGGATTTTGCGCGATGCGGAACAAGCGTACAAACGTGCGGTAGACGCTCAGAACATTGGCGATAATCAATTGGCTTTAGAAGCGCTTTACCAAATACCTAAAGAGTTCAGTGGCAAAGGAGACTACACATTATGGAAACTGGAATTAGCTCAAGAGATTGATAATCTCACGTGGTCCAGTGTTATCCGAAACGAATACAACATGTACCAAAGTCCGTATACGACCTACCTGCACAATTGGTACAATGAGAAACCTTTGTGGAACACTATACGGTATCTCGAAAACCACGGACTCGACCAAGAGCACCTCTCGATCCTAAAGGATGGTGAGATTATTTGGTATTAGTAAGAAACTTGTTCTCCATTTACCCAAACCTCATCTATTCGGTTTTCCGCAAAGTGGTAAGGTAGTGCGTCAAAGCTTGGAAGATCCGTAATCAGGAAGTTGGCTCGCTTACCAATGGCAATAGAACCCACGTCATCCGCTAATTCTAAGGCATGAGCTGCATTTATCGTGCACGCATTAAAAGCTTCTTCCGGCAATAAGTTCATTTTGATACAACCCAAACTGAGTACAAATCCCATGTTCGACGTGGGAGAAGAACCGGGGTTAAAATCGGTTGCTAGTGCTACAGGGACGTTTGCGTCTATGAGTTTTCGAACCGGTGTATACGGTATACTCAAGAAGAAAGAACACGCCGGAAGCCCTACTGCAAACATGTTAGACGATTTTATTGTGCCGAGATCTTCATCAGAAAGTTCTTCTAAATGCTCCAAACTCAACACATCATTGGAGGCCGCCATTTGAACTGCACCGAAGGATTTAAATTGGTTGACATGCAATCGCGCTTTTAAACCATACTTCGCTCCTGCCTTTACAATACGTTCTGTTTGCTCAACGGTGAAATATCCATCTTCACAAAATGCATCGATGTATTCTGCTAGTCCTTCTTCGTGAATGGCAGGTAACATGTCATTCACAATCAAGTCGATATAACCTTCCGGATTACTCTTGTATTCTGCCGGAAAAGCATGAGCCCCTAGAAATGTGGCTTTGATAGGTATAAGGTCTAAATCTTTAAGTCGCTTAACTACTCGAAGCATCTTCAACTCACCCTCTACGGTGAGTCCGTAACCCGACTTAATCTCGATGGCAACAGTCCCGGTAGAAATCGCTCGTAACAGTCTTTGCTTAGCCGCCTCGAAAAGCTCGTCTTCTGACATGGAATTGAGTGCTGCCGCAGAGTTTAGAATACCCCCACCCTTTTCGGCAATTTCTTGGTACGACAAGCCTTTGATTCGATCTACGAACTCGCCAGACCTATCATTGGCATAAACAAGGTGTGTATGGCAGTCTATAAAACCGGGGAACACCATTCTTCCCTTGACGTCATAAGTTGGCAAGTCCGTTTCCGGCGCATCGGACATCTTACCAAAACCTTCGATTCTACCATTTCTAACGTCCAGATATGCGTCCTTTAACGACACGACAAGTGCCATTGCTTCGCCGGCGACAGGTTTATCGAAAGCACCAATTCCTGAGAGTTGACGGATGTTTA
>CAJXLR010000116.1 GCA_913056425.1 uncultured Bacteroidota bacterium | reverse complement strand
AGCATTTTAATGCGTATATTGTCTTTCATTGCTTTCTATTATTTCGTCTGCTCTTTCCATGCCTTGAGTTCTCTTTGAAGATTTTACATATCCTGATTTTCTTTGATTAAGGCCCCCCATAAAGTTTCTTCTTCTCCTTCCTTCAACCAATTGGTGTCGATTTCAATTGTGGTCAAATCATCATCATCAAGAACTACATCTATGTTGCCATCTAACTGTAAAGATAAACTCTTCTGAATATCCTTTGCTTTGGAGTTAGATTGATCAATACTTGTCAAAGTAGATGTAGAAGCAGAAGCAGAAGTAGAAGAAGAAGTAATCATTGAGCATGAAGCTTCTATCGCTGCTATGTTTGAAGGCATGGACCTTGCAGAAGATTTTAATTCAAATGTTACTCACGATCTTGCATCAGCAGCACACGAAGCAGCTGCAACTAAAGCTGATGCAATCGTTGAAGCAAAAATGGAAGAACTAGAAGCAGAAATGAACGAATCAGTTCAAACTTCTGTTGATCAAATCGTAGAGAACCTTGATTCATACCTTGACTACGTAGTAGAAGAGTGGATGAAGGAAAATGAATTAGCAATCGAAACTGGTGTTAAAGTTGAGATGGCTGAATCATTGATGGACGGACTTAAGTCCTTGTTTGAAGAGCACAACATCGAAGTTGACGACGAAACAGTTGACGTAGTTGCTGAGCTTGAAGAACAAGCAGAGGAGCTTAAGAATGCTGCTAACGAAGCAATCAACGAATCAGTTGCTTTGAAAGCAGAAATTGCTTCACTTAAAGCTGAAAGAGTTTTCGAAGAAATGACTGAAGACCTAACGATCACACAGCGTGAGCGTCTCAAAGTTCTTTCTGAAAAACTTGATGCTGATAACATTGATGAATACAAGACAGATCTTGCTACTTTGAAAGAATCTTTCTTTGCCAAGGCCGCGGTCGTTGTAGAGGAAGCAGTTGAAGAGGAAGAAATTATCACAGAAGAAGCTGCACCGAAAGCTCCAGTTTCAGATTATTCTTCAATCAATGCTTTAGTTAATGCTCTTAACTCAAGATCAGCAAAAAATTAAATTATATAAATAGATCCAGATAGAACTTTATTAACAAGGAGATAGAGAAAAAATGGCACAGTCAAACTATCAAGCACTTGTGGAAAAGTGGGGCCCAATTCTTGAGCACGAGTCTTTTTCACCAATTGCAGACCAACACAAGAGATCAGTCACCGCGACTATCCTTGAAAACACAGAGAAAGCTTTAACAGAGTCTGGCGATTTGTCAGCTAACATGAGCTCTCTACTTATGGAAACACCTGCTAACGACGCAACTACAGGTGGTTTCGGTGCTGATTCAACAGCAGCTGGCCCAACAGCTGGTTACGATCCAGTACTTATCTCATTAGTACGTCGTGCAATGCCAAACCTAATGGCATATGACATTGCTGGCGTTCAGCCAATGACAGGCCCAACAGGCTTGATCTTTGCAATGCGTTCACGTTACACTTCACAAGCAGGTACAGAAGCATTCTACGGCGAAGCTGATACAGACTTCTCTGGTGCAGGTACACATGCTAATACTCTACCACAAGCTAACACAGCTACAGTAACAACTGGTACTGGTATGGGTACAACTGAAGCTGAAGCACTTGGCGACGGCAACGGCACAAACTTTGCAGAAATGGCGTTCTCAATCGAGAAAGTATCAGTAACTGCGAAATCACGTGCGTTGAAAGCTGAGTACACAACTGAGCTTGCTCAAGACCTTAAAGCGGTACACGGCTTGGATGCTGAAACAGAATTGGCAAACATTCTGCAGTCAGAAATCCTTGTTGAAATCAACCGTGAATTGGTTCGCACAATCTACACAAACGCGGTAGCAGGTGCAGCAGGAACAGCAACAGCAGGTACTTTCGACCTTGACGTTGACGCAAACGGCCGTTGGTCAGTTGAGAAATTCAAAGGGCTAATGTTCCAGATCGAGCAAGAAGCAAACGCGATTGCAAAAGATACTCGTAGAGGGAAAGGTAACATCGTTATCTGTTCTTCAGACGTAGCATCAGCATTGCAAATGGCAGGTGTTCTAGATTATACACCAGCTATCGCAGGTAACAACCTAGCGGTTGACGACACAGGAAACACTTTCGCAGGTGTTCTAAACGGTCGTTACCGTGTATATATCGACCCATATGCGGTTGGTAACTACTTGGTTGTTGGCTACAAAGGTACATCAGCATTTGATGCTGGCTTGTTCTACTGCCCATACGTTCCACTACAGATGGTCCGTGCAGTGGGTGAGAACAGCTTCCAGCCAAAAATCGGGTTCAAAACTCGTTATGGCATGGTTTCAAACCCATTCGCACAAGGTGCTACACAAGGTTTGGGTGCTCTTACAGCATCTACAAACGAGTACTACCGTCGCGTACGCGTTACCAACCTATTCTAAGGTTAATAAAAAGAAGTCGGGTCAACCGAACGAAACTGGGGAGCTTTTTAGCTCCCCTTTTTTTATTCCATATCTTTACGCCATTCACAATAGCCATTCTTCCATCCTATTTCGTATGCCATCCAAGATATGACAAATCCAAAGAATGGAAAAAACAACATACCATATAATCCATAGGCGAATACAATAGCCGCGATGTAATCATACCACCGTATCAAGTATCTACCTCCTCAGGCTCTGGAATATCGTTTTTAGGCAAACAAACTACATGAAGTATTTCATCATTAAAGCCTGCTTTATCAATCACTTCAATAGCAAGACGATTAGAATTTGATGGATTGTTAACGTAATCTACGCATTCATTTTTTGTTTCAAACTCTAGTGTTTTAACGGCAAATGGGTCAACAGAAGCCATAAAGAAAACTATAAACCAAGTCATTCTTTTGCATTCAAGTTAGAAGGACTATATTGTTCTCCATTATAACCTGACCCTGATCCATCTACTCCACTATTACATGCAACAACAACGAGCACCAAAAAGAATGTACTCCACAGAATAACTCGTTTACTCCAAAGGATGAAACCATCCATTGCTTCTTCGGCTTGTTTCTGTGCTTGCTCTGCTGGTTTCAATTATCACTCGCAATCTGACGCTCAGGTGGCGCCATTATTGCTTCAGCAAACTCCATAAATTCTTCATTACGGGCTGCTTCTTCCATTAGGTTTGAAGCATGGTAAATCCGAGCAAGTTTATTGAAATCCTTTTTAGGTACTCCAACTTCATCAAGCATTCGCTGAGCAATATCTTTTTGTAGATCTTTTTCAGCTGATACTCGTGTCATGCTATCAGACATTTCTTTTAGTGCACCCTGAACCTTAATTCGGTCTTCTTGGGTAATAGTTGATGGTAAATCACTCATTGGCATAGATCCTCATATAGTATAGAATATTTACGATGATCAGATTGATCACGCTCGTGAATTTTATAGTTTACCTTCTTCACGCATTTGTTTGCGGATTTTTGTGGCTGAGATGTTGTGTATTTCTTCACCGAGATCGTGCTCAGTAAATGTGTACCCAACACCACGCCCGTAAGAAATATCAACGATATTGGGAACACATAATATATTATATTCATATCCATTGTGGTAACCCTCCTGAGCTAATGCTTCTTCTATGTTTTTGACGACTTCAAGTTCACCAAAAGGATTGTCGTCTTGTTTAACAGTGCGTCCAGCTCCAGCATCTCCATCGAAATTGTAAACATCTCGTACCATAATAACAACTTGACCAGTTGTTGTCAAGGCTTTTTTAAATAGTGCAGTATGGCCTGGATGCCAAGGTTGCCATCGTCCAAGCATTTGAACGGTTGGCTTTTTCCAATCAAACATTGGTTTATCAAGTAGCATCTTTTTTCACTCCAATCCTTATGTAGTTGTACCACACTCTTTCGTGTGCGTAATATAAAACAAATTTAATAATTAGATCTGCCACGAAAACAGCGCCAACTGCTTTAGGTGGTAGACCAAAAGTCCAAGCAATAATTGCCGTTGTAATACTCGCAATGATTCGCCATGTTACAGCTTTAAGCAAATGTCGCTTTCTTGATACGTCAGACATTATTCACCTTTTAACAATTTTTTAACCATGTCAGCAAGTTCAGTCATACCTGCCTCATTTAAGTGTTTATCCACTCGGAATGTAACATTCTTTGGAGGTTCAAATAACTTATTTGTATCTGCAAATCTACCCTCTTTAATAGTATCAATCCAAATGATCATGTCTGCATCGAATTCAGCGCGAGTTGCTTTTGTAGGACATACGAAATCGCAGATTACCGTTCTTCCCTGAGATTTTTCATAATCTGCAATATTACGCATTCGATTAGATTGACGAATTCTACCTTCTGGTGAAAAATCCCAATCATTAGCCATCTCACGTACTTTGTCTGCATTAAACCAAGCACATTCAAGATGCTTTTGCAAACGCGTGGAAAGCCAGGTTTTTCCTGCACCCGGCAATCCCATTACAAGTATTTTCATTTTCTTACCTTTCAAAAGGCAGCTTACGCTGCCTCCGCCATCTCAACTGCAAGATCAAGGGCATCAATCTTGCGCTTTGCGTTAGTACCAAACCATGCTGATGCCATGCGTGTATCGGCGGTACGCCCTAGTTTGTGGTCAGCCATATAGGTAACTGCATTGTATGCATTCCACCATGTGCCTGGACGGAAGTTGTCACCCGGCTGGTTTTCCACACATTCCATAGCTTGCTCTGCAGTACGTGAAAGAAGCTTGTCGTCACGGTTAGACTCGCCAAATACGTTAGCCATGAAACGCTTAAGTGTTTCGTCGTTGTAACGCTTTGAGCCTAAGAACTCAGCTGCTTCTTTAAACTTCTCAATTTTGTTATGAGAAATACCTAGAGCTTGCTTAACCATCTCTGCATCAAACTCAGAACGGTGGTTGATACGAACACTTGGCATACCCTTTTCGTTAAGAGCAACAGCTAGTGTGTTGTTGCAAACAACGCGAGTCATCATAAACTTAACGTCGATTGCTTTACCGTACTGATGTGGATTAGAGAATAGCAAGTAGCCGTTCACTTCATCACCGTTGAATAGTGAGAAGCCATCCTTAACGTCAGCCATTGCCCAAACAATTTGACCTTCCTTAAGTGAACCTGCTGTATCCATTATCATGTCACCAGCTGATACGAAATCTGTAAAGAAATCGAAAGCTTCGGAGTTTTGTACTGGATTCCAGCCTTTACCTACTTGTGTTAGGATTTTGCCGTCTGTTGAACGAACAAGAGCTTCCTGTCCTGTTTCAACTTTTGAGCCATTGTAATCGATGAAAGTTGGGACTTTCTCGACTGACCAGTCTAGACCTGCAGCCACCATCATCTCTTGTGGTGTCATGTCGTCTGAAACTGGAGTGCCTAAGCCATGCCAAGGTAGACCTGCTGATTCGCGGTATGCCATTTGTGCCTGACCGTTGATGATTTCAAGTTCGTGTGCCATAATATAAGTTCCTTAGTTTTTGATTTGATAAGATAATAATATATCATCTTATATCATATGTCAACAGTTTTTTTCACTTTATTTGAAAAAATTTTCATGGTTATCGATGACGTATTGCATCGCAATCTGTGGCAAAGTGGATAATGAAATCCACGCTGTCCAGAATACAAGATTATAGATTAGAATTTCCATTAGCGAATTTCCCATCCTAGATTTTGTGAAACGAAATCTTTACCGCAATCTTGACCAAATGCCATGACCAATTGCTCACGAGGAGAAGTATCCATACGAGCGATAAAGTCAGCCAAACCTTCGCAATCTGAATTGCGGAAAAGAGCAACTGCTTTTTTGAAATCGTTTAGATCTTCCATGTACATATCAGCAAGATCGCCACCATCTTGAGCCCAGCTAAATGTTTGATCCATTAGCTTTTTAACAGCGTTTAGAGGAGTGTGCAACCAGAATTTTTGAGCTTCGTTTGTCATAATGTGCTTTCCTTTTCATTCCTTATATGTATAATATAGTACTTCTTGAATGAAATGTCAACCCTTTTTTTCATTTTATTTTAAATTTTTTCACTTTTTT
>CAJXLR010000115.1 GCA_913056425.1 uncultured Bacteroidota bacterium | reverse complement strand
CGTCGCTATTTGGGGTCCAAGCAAGTCCACAAGTGGTGCCGCCACTCTCAGCGGCGACCCCAAAGCGAACAATCTGGACAATCAAGTCAGCTTTCACTTGGTCGCGCCAAGCTTTGACGTTTTGGTTAAACGACCACTCTTGTGGATCAACTGTGCCAAATGTCACGTAATAAAGTGTTTCTGCCATGTCTTGACTGCTGACATAACCCTCGTAGTTCCTGATTCCTACAATATTGAACGAGCTGTTATCCGTATAAGCAATTATCAGAAGGACTGGAATTCAAAATCGATTAAGTGAAAGATGAAACGTAATTTAGCGTTTCCGTTACAATTTATTCTTCAAGAGTTCTCGAAAAATTCCCTTTGATAGTTTTGTTTTCAAGAGAGGCTTTCCAATAATGGGGCGACATGAGTACTTTCCCAATAACGACCTCGTTTGAAACAGTTGTCTTTCAAATGCAAAAAATTTTGATGGTTTTTTGAATGGACTTCCTCCATTTCGAACATTTATCAATGTCGCTCGACATCTGGAGTTCACCATGAAACTTGTATGACTCGATGAAACACGTTCACTAAAAACTTTGTCAGTTCCAAAAATTTGTTATTTTTATTGTTTCTACCATTCAAAATTATGATTCTAAGCAACTGAACATTTATAAAAAAAATTAATTTTTATTAATAAAATTTCTCTGAACAGCTTGTATAAACTGGTTTTTCTTAAATATCTCAAAACATGGACGATTTTTGTATTTGTTTTTCATCATATTCTAATTCAGCATAAAATTTTGCCTTAAAATCCACCTTCAAATTTTGTGGTGGTCTCTTTTGAAGTTTGCTATGCTCTAATATGGTACTGTGTTTACTAATATATTCTGACTCCTTATGCCTCTCCCACACCAAGAAGACAAAACTGCCTAAGACACGGTTTTTTGTCTTTTTGTTTAGAAATCATTCCTAAACAAAAGACAAAAAACAGTGTCTTAGACAGTTTTGTCTTTGGTGTGGGAGGGGTGTGTGTGTAATGTTTATTCATTGATAGCAACAAAACATGGTCCCTAGTTAGGGCAAATAAAATTATACTTTCATACAATTTTACACTTAAATACCCCGTAAAGTAAATGTTATTAAATTGTAAAGTCAACAAAAATGTTACATTGATGTTAGGTTGTCATGACAAATCAAGTGTCGATGCAACACTATCCGCTTGATTTAGCGATTCGAGAATCTCCATATGATATTCGTTATATCAGATTTGAACACGTCCTGTAAACCCAAAAGACTCCATCGGAATGTTCGTGTAGTCGCTGCGATATGAGGCAACCATGCCGTATAGCCCGATAAAGACTGAAGCATCCTTCTTTCGATAAATAGGATGAAGAGCAGACAAGACTAATTCTGTTCTACCATTAAAATTTGGAGATCCTATATACCGAGCCTTTGCTTTGACTATGGATTCCGAGGCGAATTGACGGCTGAGTGTAGAGGTGTATTGAGGATAGGATTTGGTGCTGCGCAAATCATGCATGAGCCCCAGGGTAAACGAAAATATGGTCGGTTTAGAGGGGGTAGACGATATCCCTACAATTTCGAAGTCTATTGTTTCAAACGACATAGAAGTGTATATCGAACCATATAGGTACTTGGTATAGCTCATACCGCATACAAAGTTTCCGGTAGTCAGTCTTCCATCAAGCTGGGTTAGCGCATATTTATTCGACAGTAGCGACTGCCTGAATTCGAATTCTGGGTAAAACACCTTTGATTCGGATGCGAATGAATAATTGGGTAATAAGGATAATAAAAGAGAAAGGTTGAGTAAAGTTTTCATGGCCTGTTTACCATGTTGAACTCAATTGGCCTGCCAGAGGCTAGGAGAAAGTTTTAGGGGCAATACCACATATGAATTGACTTTAATAGTCAACTAGAGTATTTCTTAATCGATTCACTCAGTAAGTTATATAGATGCAACCACTCGGGTTGATCTTGAAGCAATTCCTTATGATTATTCATGGTCTCCCTATCGTCTCGTCGAGCAGGTCCAGTTTGTGCGGATGCCGGATCCAAGGACTGTACTTTTTTCGCTGTAGATAGAACAATAGGTTTAAGGACATCGAATTCAAGTCCACTTTTCTCCAAAATGTTCTTCGCCAGGGTAAACATGTGATTGCTAAAGTTGTTCGCGAATACCGCCGCTAGATGATATTTTAGTCGATCTTCATAATTTCCAAAATGAACATTATTTGAGATGCTAACAGCTGCTTTTTGAAGTATACTTAAGTCGCTATTTTGGTGCGCTTCTATGAAAAATGGTGTCGTGTAGATGTCTACCGCATCCGACTTGGAGAAAGTCTGCAGTGGATAGAAGATGCCAAATCGTTTACTCGCTATTTCAAGTGCTTCCATAGGCTTGGATCCGCAGGTATGCACGAGTAACTGGTTGAACTGTGGCAGTTCATTAGCCACTTTTTCTAATGCATCATCATTTACCGCAATCAGAACAATGTCTGCTTTGGGGTCGGTCTTCGATAAATCTGTTCCGAAGTAACTGCCAAATTTCGATGCCAATGCTTTCGCATTCGATTCGGTCTTGCTAATGACTTGGAGGATGTTGTGGCCGGCATGGTCCAAGGCATGAGCCATATGCCAAGCAACATTCCCACTTCCGATTATAGTAAATCGGAGTTTCATCGTTTACTCTGTTGGCGTCTTTTTAATATCGATAAGAAGAAACCGAATAAGGTTACCACTGTTCCGAGCCACAATAGGTTGATGTACGGAAACACGATTGCCTTCATCACGATGTAACGAGGCGGTTGAACTTCCGTTGTGATTTCGTGTACCGGTTTTCCATCCTTAATCGTGGGAGAGTAGTTGAATCGAATCTTTGCTTTTTCTGCTACTGAGAAAATGTTGTAGTAATTGATGCTATCTTTCACACCAAATACCGGTCGAGCAATTACAGTAGAATCGCCGTTCACCACTTTTAGGCGAGCTATGTTTAGCTGATGACCGGCTAGATCCGCACTAATTGTATCACCGAGAACTTGGTCAATGCCTTCTAAAATCACCCAAGAACGGTTCGATATTATCGTATCTCCAATATCCATAGTAACCACCGTGTCTGCTTCCCATTCTCCTTCTTGACCTTTTGGCACCATCGAGACATGCGTATAAATGTCCTTGGTTAAGTAGTGCCTTGTGTCTGGGTTTGGCATTAATCCTTGCTGCTCGTTAAACTGCGCATTCGGGTACAATGAGAATGTCTCGTTTGAGCTAGTATCTTGGTAATGAACTTCATAATAGGTGTCCGGGCCAATCATTGTGTCCCCTTTAAAAGTTACTACGTATTGAGCCATTTTATAGGGCACATCTTTGTACAACAAGATGTTTTCTCGGTTGTCTTGTGTTGTGAAGTTTGAACCATAGTTGTACCGTTGATTCTGTGAAATGACATGCTTTTTCGCAGAACTAACCAACACACCTATCATCATTAGTCCAAAACCGATGTGTGCGATTGCCGCACCACTAACGCTTATCTTGAAACGAAGAACTTTGATTACGAACCAAGCGTTCCCCACAATGGCAAAAGCGCTTGCGAACAAGAACAGAATAAGCATGAACCCGTCGCTGAATCCGAGTCCAAACAAAGGCATAAAAAGAGCTGTGAGAACAATCGATGCGGCAGTAGTGATAGTCAAATGCTTATTGAAGTATCCCGGGTTGGTTTTCTTGTAGGCAAAGAATTGAGTAATCCCGGACAGAATTGCGATTACAACCGCTATTGGTAGTTGCCACTTGTTATAATGGCCTTCACGGTCAATCGGTTCTGCGATTTGTCCGGTGGCCATGTTCTTGAATACTTCGATGTTAGTCCAATCGTATAAGGTCCCAAAGAACCAATCTAAGGAGGAGGTAATCTTATTGAAGACCGGTATGCTGGTGGTGCTGAAAACCTGTATTGCTGAAAGCAACAGAATCAGTGAACCAACGAACATCCAAAACTCTCGGCTGTATACTTTCTCCTCTGTTTTACTTAGTGGCAAATGGAGTGAAAGGTTTTGAAAGAATGCAACGGCTGAACCAATCAGGTATAGAATATTCAACCACGTTATAAAGCGTCCAGCCAGGATGTTAATCACAAGAATAACCAAGAATGAAATTCCGTAAAGTGCTCTCGCTCGGTTGTACTTGAACGAAACCATAACCGGTAACAAGACAAACATGATTAAGAACACCAGAAGCTGTTGTGATAAACCTAAATCCGTGAACGAATGCACTGAACTGTCCCCAAGCACCCCGCTGCGTGTGAGGAAAGTTGCATAAAGTACCAATACGAATGTTCCAAGGATTAAGAGGTAAGATAAGATGAGCGATGATCCAGTTGACCGATTTATAATCATCACATGAATACCCGCTATCAGCACAAGCCAAGGGATAAGTGATGCATTCTCAACAGGATCCCAAGCCCAATATCCTCCAAAACTTAAGCTCTCATAAGCCCATATGCCACCCATCATAATCCCGGCGCCCAATACCATAACTGAGATCAAAGCCCAGGGTAAAGCCGGCTTCATCCATTCTTTGTATTGTCGTGTCCAAAGACCTGCAATCGCAAACGCAAAGGGAACTATGGTGGTTGCAAAACCAAAGAATAAAGTCGGTGGGTGGATAACCATCCAGTAGTTTTGAAGCAACGGATTTAAACCGGTTCCGTCGGTAATAACTTTCATGTATTCCGATTTCGGAATTCCTTGCATGGCCAAAACCGGAATGTCCAAGACAGATGGATCGGCCTCTCTTAACAAGATGAATGGACTGCTACCAAACTTAAAGTCGTTTAACCAAGAGATCTCGATTCCTAAAAGCATGGAACTCAAAACTGCTTGCGATAGTAAAATCACAGCCAATACCGGTGATTCCCATTTATTTGGTCGCAGGACGAGTGCTAGTCCCAACACGGCTTCCCAGAACAACCAAAGCAAGAAACTTCCTTCTTGGCCTTCCCAGAAACAACTGATCATGTAGTGCGTGGGCAACGAAAGTGATGAGTGTTGCCAAGCGTACTGATATTCAAAGTAATGGTTATAAATAATAGAGAAGAGGGATACAATGATTCCGATTACACTTATGAAGTGTAGGAAAAACGCACCTCGCGCGATTTGCCTGGTCGACTCTTCTTTATGTTTTATGTGAATTGCGTAACTAAAAGCTCCGAAAAGCGCAGTCACAAAACTCATCACAACAAAAAGGTGGCCTAAATTACCAATGCCTAGATGCTCGCCGGTAAACTGAATGACTTCCATACTAGATGTCTTCTACTTCGTTTTAGTACTTACTTGGGCACTTAGTTTGGAAATCGGTGGCAATGAACTCATCTTCTCCACTCACATGACCAATTACCTTAATCTCTTCAGCTCGTTCAAAGTCGAAAGGTTTTTCCTTTAGGCAAATAACTCGACGGATGTTACCCGCGTCGTCTTGACCGTAGAAAACAAACTTTTCTGGGTCTACCTGGGGGTCGTATTCAATCTCGCGGTCTTTAACGAGGGTTGTCTTTACGTGATAGCTTTTATCCGGATTTTTTGCCGCCTGCTCAAAATTTACCGTAGTGCTTGAATCACCATACGTTGCAACGATTGCACCGATACCGATGGCGATGATTATCAGAATTACTATGTGCTTAATGTTCACGATCGTCTTTTTCTAGTTTCGAAACTTTGCGGTCAACCATTATCAAATAAACAAACAACACAACAAAAAGGATGACTAAAACTCCTGCCACAACGAAGTATTTTCCTGAACGGAAAAACAGGTCTCTTCCAGCTTCATTGTCTGCAAAGACGAGCTGCGACAATAGCATTAGCGCTATACCAAGTGTGGTTTTTCGATATCTTTCCATAACCGCTTAAAACTAATTAGATCAACTCGAGATGTGAGTTGACCAATCCATATTCCAATCAATATCCACCCTAATACTGCAGGGTAAAAAATCATTCGTAAGTTGTTGTTCAAATCGTATGTATTGAAACCTACACTGTCGCCCGACCCCGGATGGAGTG
>CAJXLR010000114.1 GCA_913056425.1 uncultured Bacteroidota bacterium | reverse complement strand
TCAGGAAGACCAACTACGTAATTCGTCTCCATGTTTACGTATTCCATGTCCTGAGTTGTTGTTCCAACATCCTCCGCAGTGATATACTTACCTGCCAAGTTGTTTACGAAACGTCCGAATCGACGCATCAGCGCCTCATTTTTCTGGGTTTTCGCATCGCCTATGATTACGGCTTTTGCACCACCAAGGTTTAGACCTGAAATTGACGCTTTGTACGTCATACCACGACTCAAACGCAGTACGTCGCGAACAGCTTCCGACTCGTTATTATAGTTCCACATTCTGGTACCACCCAATCCTGGGCCAAGTACCGTGTTATGAATTGCTATAATAGCTTTAAGTCCGGTATTATTGTCGTTACATACTAGGATTTGCTCATGATCGTGAGCTGAGAGATTCGAAAACAAATTCGTACTCAGTTGGTTTTCTATAACTGATACATCCGTCATATAAAGTACGTTTAGGATAAAGTTTTGTGGCTAATTTTGCCGCTGCGAAATTACTCTTTTTTTTGACCGAATACTACATTCCTTGAAACCACTTTTTTACCTCAATAAATACTTCAAAAAATACAGTGGTTACCTGGGTTTAGGTATCATATTCGTTGTCTGTTCTAACATTTTTGCAATCTTGGTTGCCCCAATTGTTCGCACCGCGATAGACAGCATGATTGGAAACATACGACTATACACCATTCTTAACGTTCCAAATTTTGACGTAGCCACCAAAATCGGCAAAATGGCCTTGTTTTTCGGTGGACTTGTAATCTTAAGCGCTATTGTGAAAGGTGTCTTCATGTACTTCATGAGGCAAACCATAATCGTAATGTCTCGATACATAGAGTACGATCTCAAAAATGAGATCTTTCAACACTATCAGAAATTGGGTGCTCACTTCTATCGAAAGAACTACACAGGGGATTTAATGAATCGGATAAGTGAGGATGTAAGCCAGGTTCGGATGTACCTCGGTCCAGCTATCATGTACACCATAAACCTGATTGTTCTGTTTATTTTGGTCATTTCGGTAATGACTAGCATAAATCCGACCATCACAATGTATGTCTTGATTCCACTGCCTATACTGTCAATCTCGATTTACTATGTGAGTGAAGTGATTAACAAACGTAGTAGCGTTCTGCAAGCCAAGCTATCAGATATCACTACCTATGTTCAAGAAGCATTTTCAGGTATTCGAGTGTTAAAATCGTTTGCTGCTGAACCTCTGTTTAACAAGAAATTCGGTGAGGTAAGTGATGAATACAAATCGCTATACATGCGTTTAGTACAAGTTAATGCACTCTTTTTTCCGCTAACAATGATGTTGGTTGGAATTAGCGTTATCATTACGATTTACTTTGGAGGTAAACAAGTAATAGCCGGCACCTTTTCTTTTGGGAATATCGCCGAATACGTAATCTACGTAAACATGCTAACGTGGCCTGTCGCCTCCCTTGGATGGGTTACCAGTATCATTCAACGCGCATCTGCATCACAAGAACGGATAAATCATTTCCTCCACCAAAAACCTGATGATACGTCAGGAGAAACGATGGAGGAATTTGCAAATACTATCAATTTCGACAACGTATCCTTCAGTTTTGATGATAAAGAGGTACTTCACAAGCTCAACTTTTCAATTCAAAAACGGCAAACGATAGGGATAATCGGAAGCACGGGAAGCGGAAAATCGACACTAGCGTCACTTTTGGTTGGGACATATCGGCCCACTGCAGGTTCAATTCATATCGATGGTAAAAACCTCAAGGACATTAACTTACATGATTACCGTCATCTCATAGGTTATGTACCACAGGACATTTTCCTTTTCTCGGAATCCATTGAAGACAACATTCGCTTTGGGACTACCCAAGAAACCGATATCGAAGATATTATTGAGGCAGCAAAGGCTGCAGATGTTTGGGACGACATAAATGAATTCAACAAAGGTTTACAAACTGAACTTGGTGAACGCGGGATAACACTAAGTGGTGGACAGAAACAACGTGTTGCTCTAGCAAGAGCGTTTGTCCGCAATCCGGACATTCTAATTCTAGACGATTCGTTGTCTGCAGTTGATACCGGAACAGAGCGAAAAATTAAAGACAATCTTAAGTCGATTAGTAAAAACCGGACAACTATTTTGATATCCCACCGAGTATCTACCGTAGAGGATGCAGATTTTATCCTGGTTATGGACGATGGTAAAATTATAGAACAAGGAAGCCCGAAGGAGCTAATGAGCAGGCCAAGCACCTATTCCGATATGGTAAAAGCTCAATCCGCTGTAAATCAGAAAGTTTAACAAAAACACCTCCAAAACTTTACTTGTGAAAGCGAAGAATATTCGCTTTTTTTGATGGAACATAGGCGAAGAGTAAAGAAAGTAAGGAGATGGAAGACAATCGTGAAGTATTCTCAAAGCGGGTTCGCGCCGGAAAGCGCACCTACTTCTTCGATGTAAAAACGACCAAGGGTAACGACTACTACATCACAATTACCGAGAGCAAAAAGCGATTCGAAGACGGACATTATGTCAAGCACAAAATTTTTCTGTACAAGGAGGATTTTAACAAGTTCATGGACGCCTTCACGGAAACAGTAAATCACGTAAAATCGGAGCTGATGCCCGAATATGACTTTGAAGAATTTCAAAGACAACGTGACGAACGAGAAGGCGAAGCTTAGTTCCCGACTCAGAAGAAATCATGAGTAAGTATTATTTGATTTTTGGTGGCATTGCAGGTAGTCTATCTGCAGTCCTCGAATATATGATTTACAGTGGCCGCGTTGGTTTTGACAAAATGGGCGGTGTCCTATTTGGTAAAATATTGGCTTTGCTGGGATGTATCGTATTTGCGGTAGTTCTAATCCGTAAAATGTATGGCTCGGTGAGTTTCCTGCGGGTGAGTTTTAGCGGTTTGATGATAGCATTAGTTTGCTCGGCATTCAGTGGCATTGGGTATTCTATGATGCACTACCCTGATGGCAGTTTCTTTAATGATGCAAAGGAGTACACTTACAATCATTGGCTTGAGACTAACAAGGACAATCCTGAAGAAATGGCTCGAAAAGCGGAAGCTCGCCAAGAAATCGACAACCAGTTCAGTTTGAAATACCATAGCTTACTTGATACCGGTATGTATTTAGCTATTGGGCTTGTGTTCACCGCTTTTTTTGCCGGATTTATTGCAGATCGAAAAAGTTTAGCAGGATGAGTAAGACAGAAATAAACAGCGACCAATTAAAAATTGCTCGGAGTGCCAACAAGGTATATGAGTTTTTAACGGATTTAAGAAACTATCAAAATCTGTTACCGGAAGACGAAACCAGAGACGTGGAGGCCGACGTTGATAAAGCTTCTCTTTCCGTTAAAGGTTTAGGGCATTTCAGCATCGAAGTGACAAACAAGTCCCCGGAATCCTTCATTGAACTTACACCTTCAGGCAAACTTCCCTTCCCTTTTACCATTGAATGGCATATTGAAGACAAAGGCGAAGAATCTGTGGTAATTGGAAAAATTCAAGCTGAATTAAACATGTTTATGAAGATGATGGCGGAACCAAAGCTTAGAAGTTTTGTAGATAAGCAAGCTCATAAACTGAAAAACTATCTCGAATCAGAGATTTCATGAAAAAGCTATTCTTAGCCTTGCGATACGTTTGGGCTGTTTATTTTTTCATCTGGTTTCTACTCGTATTCCTTCTATTGTATCCTTTTTTTCTGCTCTTTTTGAGTCGGAAACAGTGGTATAAATATGCCCATCGATTGAGAGCAATCTGGGGTAGGACAATTATGGCATTTTCAGGCTTATTCCCTCGAACCGAATTTGAGGAGAAACTCGATAAGAAACGACAATACATATTTGTCGCAAACCACTTTAGCTATCTCGACATATTGAGCCTAAACGTTCAGGTTGGTCAGTACTTTAGATTTCTGGCGAAAAGCGAATTGAGTAAAATTCCTCTATTCAAAATCTTTTTCCGTACGATAGACATATCCGTAGATCGGAAGAGCATTAGAGCATCAATCACTGCATATCAACTTGCAGTAGAATCCATTCAAAACGGAGACAGTTTGGGCATATTCCCTGAAGGTGGTATAGCAAATGAAGCCCCCAAAATGGTTCGGTTCAAAACAGGCGCATTTCGACTCGCCATTCAAGAGGACGTTCCAATTGTACCAGTGAGTATTTTGGACAACTGGAAACGACTTCCTCAAGGTGGATTTCATAGTGGGGGAACACCGGGTAAGATGCGAATGGTTGTTCACAAGCCCATTGAAACGAAAGAACTAACAGATAAAGATCTATCCTCTTTAATTGAGTCTACATACAACATCATTCAAAATAGTATCGATAGAACTAACTTTGCATAAATGGAAATCTCAGACAAAAAAATAGAGGCGTTGGCGCATCTAGCCAGATTGGAGTTTGACGCTACGGCCAAACCAAAGATCAAGGCAGATTTAGAACAAATCCTAACGTTTTGCAATCAGTTGAATGAATTGGACACGTCTGATGTTAAACCGTTGATATATATGTCTGATCGCCATGAACATTTAAGAGAAGACATTGTTAAACCATCACTAGAAAAATCCAAAGCACTTGGAAATGCACCAGACGCTGATTCAGACTACTTCCGGGTGCCCAAAGTGATAAAAAAGGACTAATGAAGGTTTACACGAAAAAAGGCGACTCAGGAAAAACTTCAATACTTGGCGCAAGCAATCTAGACAAGGATGACCTGCGCATACAAGCGTATGGTACCGTTGACGAGTTGAATTCGTTTGTAGGTGAACTGAATGCTTTGGTCTCCGACCTTGCATATACCGGCGAGTTAACTACGATACAGAATACACTGTTTTGTCTAGGTTCTGAGCTCGCATCGACTGCGGAAGCTTTTGGCAAATTAAAAATGGAACGCATCGAACCGGATGATATCTCGATGATTGAATCTTGGATCGACAAACAAACAGATCAACTTCCAGCGCTCAGCGCATTTGTGTTACCTGGTGGTTCGCGTGAGAATGCGATTGCACATCAGTGCAGAACAATTTGTCGAAGAGCAGAGCGCAATTGTGTTACACTTTCAAAAGAAATTGATGTTAGACCTGAAGTGATTCAATACTTAAACCGACTTTCAGATTATTTCTTCACGTTAGCTCGAACTTTAACTCAAGAACGCAAAGCAGTCGAGATCACATGGAAGGGAAAGAAGGTATAACTACTTCCCTTGCTGCTTCATGAATTCTTCGTATTTACGCTTTTCTTCTAGTTGCTTTTGTCGGAGCAATTCTTCGTCAGACGGCGAGGATTGACCTTGTCGCTGCATATTTTGTTGGTAGGCAGACTGCTGCGCTATCATCTGAACTTCTTGAGCTAAGGCCAAGGCAGCCTCATAGTCAGGAGCTAACTCCAATGCTTTTTTCAAGTAGTTGACTCCTTGGGTGTAATATCTATCATTAAGTCCTTGAGCCTTGTTAAGTGCCTCCTGTGCTTTAAAATAATACGCCCCGGCCTTGATATTTACTCGCTGGGTTCCGTTAGAAGCAGCTGCATCGAAATAGCCTGTGCCCGAATCCGCAATTACTTGGTCGAGCTTTTCCAGTGCCGCAGTATAATTATGTTGATCGACGTATACCTGTGCCATCATAAACACGTATGTAATATCACCTAATTCTTCGTGAAGCTTCTTTAGATTCTTGAGAGACGCAATATACTCACCCGTGTATCCTTGAGCTACTGCCACCAATTCCAGCAAACCGTAGTTGTCCGGATACTTGTCCAGAACTTTTTGTCCCAACCTAAGACCGGCATTAAAATTTCTTGCTTTGAGGTATATACGAGCGAGCGAATCGGTGTATTCAAGGTTTGTTGAGTCGGCAAGTAACAAGTAATTAAGTGCTACAGCCGCTGTTTTGAAATCATTGTTTTCAAGCGCTCGATTATATAACTCTTGGTTCGTTTCATAACTTGATGCGGTCCCGTCCTTTGTTGGTCCTCCGCATGAAGTAAGAGCAACAATTACCATAATTACTACAGGATTTTTTTTCATGGGGCGAAAATAGTCATTAACGAAATACTACAGGAACAAAC
>CAJXLR010000113.1 GCA_913056425.1 uncultured Bacteroidota bacterium | reverse complement strand
GTTAGTTGCCCACGTTACACCACCATCGTATGAGCGCCAGAAACCTCCGGCAGGGGCACCTACGTAAATAATGTTTGTATCTGTTGGATGGAAAGCAACTGCATTTAGTCGGCCTAAACCGTTGGGTTGTCCTGTTCTATTTCCCGGCATGTAATCCGGTCCAATTTCTACCCAGTTCCCTGTTGTTTGGCATGTTGCCGAGCCGGAACCAATTGTTCCACCAACCGTCCCAATTCCCACTCCAGATTGAGGCGAACGAGATTTGAGGTATTTTTCGACCTCTAAGTCGAGCGAACCCGGACTTGGAATATTTCCTTGCCCGTCGATGATCTCAAACATGCTTTGTTCCCAGCGTTTAAAAGGCTTATATCCACTTCCTTTTTGACAAGGACGGTTTTGCCAATAGAGTTCGAAGGCACGTTGAGTTTTGTAAAAATTTATGCTTGGATCCTGCATCATGTCAATCCAATACGGATTGTCCATGGTGTCCTGAGTAGTTTGGCTTTGGGCACCAAACGACAGTAAAATAGCACTAATGATCAGACCTATTTGACGCATCATTCAACAGAGTAGTGTAGTTAAACCTACCAAAGTTACTAAAATGACTGCAGAAATGCAGGTTTAGGTGGATGGTAGAAGTTCAGTTTTCCCTCGAATCCCTTGAATTAAATGAGCGAATGCGATAACAAATGCTGCCCCAAGCAAATTGTGCCATAGGTAGCCAATTTGTAAATCGATTGCCAAAATTTCACTTAACTGAGCATCGAAGAAAAATAGAATCAGTACGATAATTTCAGAGGCGATTGCCGCAAAGAATACGGATTTGCCTTTGATTCGTTTGAAATAAAAGGCCACCAAAAAGACGCCTAGCACCGTCCCATAGAAAAGTGAGCCAAGGATGTTAACCGCTTCCACAAGGCTGTCTAAAAACTGAGCAACTAGGGCAAATGAAATCGCGACAATTCCCCAAAACGCTGTGAGCCATTTCGAAACTAGCACACTATTCTTTTGACGTTCTTGTGGCAGTAATCTTTTATAGAAGTCCACAAAACTGGTAGTCCCCAGTGCGTTTAGCTCAGCCGCAGTTGAACTCATTGCAGCTGAAAAAATTACAGCCATCAGTAAACCTATTAGTCCAACAGGAAGAAAATTGAGTACAAAGTGAATGAAAACAAAATCCGACTCCTTCTCAACAGGCGCCGCATATCCGGATTTTGAAATTAACTCATCAATTTCTTGATTTATGGTTAACCGCTTTGCTTCTAATTCTTCTTTGTGCGAAGCGTATAACTCGAAATCATTCTGTATCAAATCGGTGCGTTCGTCATTCAACGCAGTCTTTTTAAGCTGTAATTGTTCGAATTCCTCTGCATATTCACTCTGCTCTACATATTCAACCGCCAGATGGTCAAAGTGGGTTGGGGGTTGATTCACTTGGTAATAAACAAAAACTAAAACCCCCGTAAACAGAATGAAGAATTGCATTGGAATCTTCAAAACAGCATTGAAGTACAAGCCGGTTCGAATTTCTTTGATGGACTTACCGGAAAGGTATCTCTGGACCTGACTTTGGTCGGTGCCAAAGTAGGACAACATCAAGAAAGTGCCGGCGATTAATCCCGACCAAATGTTGTATTTCTCTTTGATGTTGAAATTCCAATCAACTGCTTGCAAACGATCGCCTACAGAGGCAATTTCCATTATCTCACCTGTTGTTAAGGAGGATTTTAACCGGCTGAATAACAGTCCAAAAGCGATAAACAACCCAAGGAATATTATAGCCATTTGCTGCTTGTGAGTTTGCGTAACTGCGTTGGTGCCGCCTGAAACGGTGTAGATGATTACTAATATTCCAATGGTTAGAATGTTCCAATGCAACGGAAAGCCAAGCATTTGACTCAAGATAATCGACGGAGCGTAAATTGTTATTCCTGCGGCAAGTCCACGTTGAATCAAGAATAATAGCGCTGTAAGCAATCGCGTCTGCAAGTTGAATCGATTTTCAAGAAACTCATAGGCAGTATAAACCTTCAGTTTGTGATAAAGCGGAACGAAACCGAAGGCGATAATGATCATCGCAATCGGAAGCCCGAAATAGAACTGGGCAAATTCAAGTCCTGACGAATAGCCTAGTCCCGGAGTAGATAAAAAGGTGATGGCACTTGCTTGGGTGGCCATTATCGATAGCCCAATTGCCCACCATGGTGTTTGATGTCCTGATGCTAAATAGGAATCTTCGTCTTTTGAACCACGTGACTTATACACGCCATAAGCGGTGATAAAAATTAGGGTTCCAAAGAGTACACACCAGTCAATCCAATGCATTACATCTCAATTCGATTTGTGAAGTCTTTGGCTTCTTTCATGACCTTGCCAAAGGTATAGTCTTGAACGATCAGCACCCGATTTAGCTTGTTGTAAAGTGCGTAATATCGGCTCGGGTCGTTAACTAGAGGATTACCATTTTCATCGTATAGGCCGTGCATCTTTTCGTACGCATCTTTCTTGAAAAACTTTAATTCATCTTTACCTCGATTCTTGCTGTTCACGGTAATGGTGCAGAAAGGTTGAGCTGTGGTTAGTGCATTGTACAGTGAATCACTTTCTGTAAAGACAAATGTTTCAAAGTTGAGTTTTTCGAAGAGGGTGAAGTACGACCGAATGGCGCCGGTGTTCTTATTGTTTTCCTTGATGATTTCAGAGGCAGTAACAAACGTTCCGCTTTCCGGTTGAATCATTTTAAAACTCCGACTGGCCTCCGGATATTCCACAGAGACACTGTCTATTTGCTCTTTTATACTACTAAATACAGTTCGACTTATCCAACGGTCTTCCTCAAGTTCATATCGAACATTTAGAAATCCATTAAAGCCTTGTAGGTCAACAATATATGGAGTTTCGTCTCCAGGTTTCTTGTAGTATGTGCCAAGTTGATTGGGCGTGGTATTGCCGATGATATACACCATCTCCGGTTGGTCTCCACCAGTATACGCTTCCACTTTAATCCCGTTAATCGACATGTAGCTGATGATATTGTCAAAAGCGGCTTTCGGGGCAGGGCCATCCGTGTGAAGATTCGACATCGTTTCTTCCAATAGGAAGCGAACCTTAGATTGTGAGGCTACAAACGAGTCGTTAACGGTCCAGGTACCATCAGATTGTTTTTTTAGGTAGATCTGCTTGTCCCCTGCTTGATTGGTCATGAAGATGAGTGTTACATCATCCGGATTTTCAATGGCAAAGCTTGGCAATACATTTTGGTTGGCTGCTTGTTGGTTCTTACTCCGCAAAACAAAAAGGCCAACACCGAGTAAAATTAGGGCTATGAGTATGAATAAATATGATCTTGGTCTCATTCCAATGTATTTAGGGCAAATCTATTCGCTTCCACGGAGATTCAAAGTCTCAATTGACAACCGGATCTAGTCGGTTTTGTTTGTTTTGATTTTGTATACGCGAATTCCATGTTCATCAAAGACCACCTCATCTAGAAACACGCGAACCTCTGGGAAAACTTCTTCGTCATTTCCAAGTATGAAATATTCGGCGCCTTCATCAATGTATGTTTTCAGGCGAAGTCGCTCGTCTGGACAAGCAATCAATTGGTTTTGATCTTCAAACGTGAATCCTTTGGAATGTGTAAAATAATGGTATACACACCCCGATTGATCAGGGCCAACGATGGTTAAGGCATTTGGGGGGATGATGGATCTAAACTCGTAATTATCTATTTCATACAAACCCGCATACTGTTCGGGTGGGGTATTTGTCCAATGGTGGAAGACTCTGAAAAATGCTGCAATCGGCATTAATAGAATGAATACATACAACCATGTTGATTTGCGTTTTGCCAACCTATCTAGACCAATGGCTGTTACTAATAGGACAAGCGGGAAGTAAGGATACATGTAATACACATGATCTTTCATTTGTTGCAGTTCCAACAGGTGGTAAACGAGCATTAGAATCAACCATACGCTATAAGGTAGTATGGTTTCTTTGAATGGTCGACGAATTGATTTTGATGTAAGTACAAAGTAGATAAATCCAATGAGCGCTGCGTACCCAACAACGAGCTCAGGAAATATTTCCAGTAAGTTTTCCTTCAGAATGATAAGTGCTTCTTTGAAGTCGGTAACGTAGCGAACCTCCAATCCAAAATCTTCTAAACCTGAGTTTGCTCGTAGTTTGAGTGCATAGGTGTACCACCATAGCGTTAGAGCGATTGGCAGAGCTCCGGCTAGCATTATAGAAAGGGTTTCACGAGGTTTCCAATCGCCTTTAAGGACTTTAGAAATTGTGATAACAAGCATTGGTGTTCCAACCAACAGATACTGAATTTTAGTTAAACCGGCCAGGGCAATGAAGAAGCACAATGCAATAAGCGTTGTTCGGTTGAATTGTTGAATCAGGCTATAGAAATAGTACAAGGCAGCAACAGAAGCGGTAAGTGCGAGGATGTCTGGTAATGCGCTGATACTGTGATAATAAAGGCTGGGCGACCAAATAAAACCCCACGAAGCC
This sequence comes from uncultured Bacteroidota bacterium, assembly GCA_913056425.1. Taxonomy (GTDB): domain Bacteria; phylum Bacteroidota; class Bacteroidia; order NS11-12g; family UBA9320; genus UBA987. The sequence goes on along the minus strand of CAJXLR010000113.1, from coordinate 1,583 downwards.
CAAAATGCAGTAGCATCATTTGCTAAAAGTCTAACCCAATGATAGAAGTACCATATGCCCATGCCAAAAAATAGAAAAGCAACAAGCCGATTGAACCAATGCTGATGCTGCCCCACAAGTTTTGAAAAAAACGCAACCGTATACTCAAACGAAGGAAACTGCATTCCTGTAATTCCTGTTGTGTTTCTTCGCCGGTCAACTCTTGGTTTGAGGATATTCATATCCTCTTCATAAAAATTTCTTGATACAGCAGAGGTGTTACATTGGCGCCATAAATGGGTGCCTTTAGGCGGAAGTGTGATAAATGCGAGATGGCTGATTGTATACATTAAGTAGACCCAAAATAGCGCTTGCCTTTTCGATCTTAGTATTTGCATGATTGCCTTCTTCACGCCGTAAAGTTAAAGCCAATAGGATGTTTTAAAGCATTGCCTCGTCCGCAAAACTCAAATAGGTGTTCTGACCAATTATCAAATGGTCTAAAATTTGAATTTCTAGGAGCTTGCCGGCGTCTGTAAGTCGTTGGGTTAATTGTCTGTCTGACTGACTAGGTTTCATGTTTCCACTTGGGTGATTGTGGCATAGAATTAAAGCACTTGCTTTATCTTCCAACGCACACCGGAATACAAGTTTTGGATCCACTACGGTTTGGCTAAATCCACCTCGACTGATGCAATGTTGTCGGATGAAGTGATTGGCTCGGTTGAGTGTTATAATCCAGAACTCTTCGTGATTTTTGGACGATAGCTTATGCTCAATAAGCATAAAGGCATCATTCGAAGAAGTAATCTTTCTGCGCTTGTGTATCGATTCGGATTTTAATCGCCCACCCAGCTCAATAGCTGCAAGTATATGTAAGGCTTTGGCTTGTCCAATGCCGGGAGTCTGACACATATCGTGCACATTACTCTGGGCTAAGCGCTGAAGACTGTTTCCATTCCTACTTAAAAGATCTTTGGCTAGATCAATGGCAGTTTTGTTTTTTCCTCCTGTTCCGAGAAGTAGACCGATTAGCTCGGTGTTGGATAGACTTTCTTTCCCGTGCATCTGGAACTTCTCACGCGGACGCTCCAATTCCTCGAATTGTTTAATGGTTGGTTGGTTCATGGCAAAAAAAAAGCTCCCGACAATGTCGAAAGCCCTTTATAATGTTTAATCTAAGTTTCGTTCTTATAGCGAATTCACATGCTTAGTCAAGCTACTCTTTAGGTTAGCTACCTTGTTTTTGTGAATGATATTGTTTTTCGCCAGTTTGTCCATCATTGAGAATGTCTCTTTCAATAGACCTTCAGCTTCTTTCTTGTCCGTAGCATTACGTACTTTTTTAATCCAAGTACGAGTTGTTTTATGCTGATAACGGTTTCTAGCGTTTTTAGCCTCGTTGCTTCTGATTCTCTTTAATGCACTCTTGTGGTTTGCCATTCCTACTTTTTTAAGGATTGCAAAGGTAGAATTATTAATTAAAACCTAAAACAGATTTAGTAAAAAAATAATTGCAGCTCATTTTTCTTAAAAAAATCTTGTCAACCACCATGTTCTGGACGTTTCGCTTCAACTGTAAATCCCGGTTTAGCAGGTTTTAC
>CAJXLR010000112.1 GCA_913056425.1 uncultured Bacteroidota bacterium | reverse complement strand
CTCTTGAAAGTTGTGGCTACAAGCGTTGGTAAAGACACCGTTCTAGCTCGGATTATCGACCACGTTAAGCGTGCTCAAGGAACCAAGCCATTGATTCAGAAGCGTGTAGATCGGATTTCCTCAATTTTTGTACCTGTTGTTGTGGCGATTGCAGCGCTCACATTTCTTGTTTGGGGTTTCGCTACTCATCCAAATGACTGGGTCTCCGCACTAATGTCGATGGTCACCGTATTAATTGTCGCCTGTCCGTGCGCATTGGGGTTGGCCACTCCAACTGCATTGATGGTCGGTGTGGGTAAAGCCAGTAAACAGGGCATACTAATTCGCGATGCAACCGTGCTTGAGACATTGTCGTCGGTTTCAGATTTAATTGTTGATAAAACAGGGACCTTAACGGAGGGGAAACCTTTAGTGAAGGATGTTAAAGTCTTTGAGGAAAATAAACTCATAGCACTTTCTATTTTAGAAGGTTTGATGAAGTCATCCAAACACCCGCTATCGGAGGCCATCGTTAATCACCTTCATGGTCAAAACTCATCGGCAGAGGTTTCCAATATATCTACATTAGCCGGAAAAGGTGTAACCGGGATTATTGAAGGTCAGTTGTGTAGGGCAGGATCAGAGCGCTTCATGATAGAGCAAGGAGTAGAACTGGATGCACAACGATATATGGGTAATGATAGTTGTGTTTATTGGGCAAAAGGCAAGGAGTTGCTGGGTTATATCACGCTACACGACGAGGTAAAACAAGGAGTGGCTGAGACGATTCATTGGTTAAAGAAGCACGATATTAAGATTCACCTACTTTCAGGTGATCGCACGAACGTAGTTCAGCAATTGGCGGATGATTTGGGCTTAAGCATTTGGAAAGCCCAATGTTCACCATCGGATAAAGCTGATTATACCCAAAAACTTCAAGAGTCGGGAAGTGTAGTAGCCATGGTGGGTGATGGTATCAATGATGCTGTCGCACTTACTCAAGCCCAGATTGGAATTTCAATGAGCACGGGTGCTGAAATTGCGATAGACGCTTCTGATATAGCTTTATTACATGGAGATTTTAGTTTGGTGAAATCTGCCATGCAGATATCGGAGGATACGCTCCGTACAGTGAACCAAAACTTGTTTTGGGCGTTTATCTACAACATTATTGCAATACCCATAGCCGCAGGAGCTTTATATCCGATAAACGGCTTTGTTATCAACCCGATGATTGCCAGTTTTGCAATGTCATTTAGTTCAGTTTCTGTTCTTTTGAACAGCTTAAGACTCAACCTCAAACGAATTAGATAATTGAAGACAATAAAACTAAAAACAACAATCAATTGCTCGAGCTGTGTAGCAACGGTGACACCGGTTCTAAATATGCTGGACAACGTTGACGAGTGGCAGGTAGACACCTCAACAGATGATAAAATACTTACCGTGGAGCTCGACGATTCAGATATTCAATCTGTGATTAAGGCTCTAAACGAAGCTGGGTATAAGGCAGAGCCTATTTAAGCTAGTACACGCGTTTACCATGCACATATGTTGAGTGCACACTCACTCTTCCGCGCTCTTGAGCAGCTAAGAGGTCTTGATTCAGTATGGTAAAACTCGCTACTTTTCCTACTTCAATGGTGCCGTAATTATCCTCGGCACGACACGCATAGGCTGCATCTCGTGTCATACCTATTAGAGCTTGTTTTGGTGTAAGCGCTTCCTCGCCTTTGAACACCATGCCTGACTTAGACTTTCTCTTCACTGCGGCAAAATAGGTGTCAAGCGGGTCAATGGATTCCACCGGGAAATCGGTGCCAAATGCAACAAGACCTGTTGAATCGAGCAAGGTTCTGTATATATATGCTCCATTCATTGTTTCGCTGTCACACAATCTTTCCTGTGCCATTTTTGCATCGGAAGTGGCGTGCGTGGGTTGAATTGATGGAATGATACTATTATCCTGATATAGGGGAATGTCCTTAGGATCAACAATCTGAGCATGCTCAATTCGCCAGCGTTTATCGTTTCTACCTTGGAGCCTCTCTGCATACAGAAGTAATAAAACTTTGTTGGCGCTATCACCAATACAATGGGTATTCACTTGAAGGTTGTTTCTGTCGCAGAAGTCTATGTACGCTCGGTAAAAATCTACGGGATGTTGCATCAATCCGTAATGGTCGGGTCGATCGCAGTACGGTTTTTTAAGTAACGCACCACGACTACCAAGTGCACCGTCAGCATAGAGTTTTACACTGGTTAACATATGTCGCTCATGGCGTTCCTGGCTTAGATTAAGCAACTCAATTATTGCAGAGGAGTCCGGATTTGCCATGGTATATAGTGGTATGCTGAGCACCTCGCTGTTAAACAAAGAATCGATAAGTTGAATGATTTCTCCATCGAGCCCGGCATCGGTAACCATTGTTAATCCCGCAGCGTAACACTTTTGTTGAGCATCAACAAGCGCAGCAATCTTCTGATCACGAGATGCATCCGGGAGCTTGTCCATAACTAAATCAGCGGCACGATCTATCAACATACCCGTAAGGAAGTTGCCCATCATTTCGACAATTCCTCCTTCCACTAACGTTTTCGAGTTTATCCCTGCCAGATCCAGTGCGGCTTGGTTACATAAACATGCATGCCCATCCACACGCTGCAGAACAACCGGGATTTCAGGAAATAGTATGTCCAGTTTAAACTTGGAAATGGTGCCTTTGATTTCCCAATTCTCTTCGTTCCAGCCGCGTCCAATTATAAATGAAGGGTTTTTAGCTTGAGCATACTCAACTGTCATGTTAACCATGTCTTCAAACGACGTAGACGATTTTAGATCGAGCTCTTGGAGATCTTTACCAAATCCATAAAAGTGGCTGTGCGCATCAATAAAACCAGGATAGACGTATTTGCCGTTCAGGTCCACAGTGTTGCTGGCTAAGTATTGGTCGAGAATATCTGAAGAGGAACCAACTGCCACAATCCGACCGTTTGAGTCAATTGCAATCGCCTCGGCCATTGAAAATCCGGAATCAACTGTGCAGACAACGCCATTGTGCAAAATTGTGTCTACTGATAGAGGAGGTTTAGATTCAAACGTTGAGCAACTCGAAATAACAATACTCAGGATGAATAATGGAACAAGTATTCGCATTCGCCAAAGGTATAACTTCGCTGATTACTTGCTCAAAATCTGAATGAATAAAATGTACCTTTGCACGCAGTAAATGGGAATCAATTACGATAGTTACGAAACCATTGTTGGGCTTGAGATTCACGCTCAATTACTCACTAAAACCAAAGCGTTTAGTGAGGAGGAGGCTGTGTATGGTTCGGCTCCTAATACAAACATTAGTGTTGTAAATTTGGGTCATCCGGGTACATTGCCACGTCACAACAAAGAGGCTGTAAACATGGCATTGAAAATGGGTATTGCCTGCGGTTGTGAAATATCAAACTACTGCCTATACGCAAGAAAGAATTACTTCTACGCGGATTTGCCTAAAGGATACCAGATTACTCAGGATGAAACTCCTCTATGTCATCACGGGGCGGTTCGTATAAAACGATCGGATGGAACGGTTAAAGACATTGAACTAACACGAATACATTTAGAGGAAGACTCCGGTAAAAGTATCCACGACTTGGATTTACACAACTCGCTTATCGATTACAACCGGGCTGGAACTTCTCTAATTGAAATTGTTACGGAGCCTGTAATGCGCTCGGGAGAAGAAGCTTCACTATTCGTAACTGAAGTTAGAAAACTAGTTCGTTACCTCGAAATATGTGATGGCAACATGGAAGAAGGATCGCTTCGCTGCGATGCCAACATTTCCGTGCGAAAGAAAGGAACTACGGAATTTGGGACCAAGGTGGAGGTTAAAAACATGAACTCCATCTCCAATGTGCGTCGTGCCATTGAATTCGAAACCAAACGACAGATCGAGGCAATTGAGAATAACGAGGTTATTGTTCAAGAGACACGCAGTTTTGATGCGGTGAGAGGAACAACTTTTTCAATGCGTGCAAAAGAGGTAGCCACCGATTATCGATACTTCCCTGAGCCCGACTTACCACCTCTTCAGGTATCTGAAGAATGGATATCTCAGGTACGAGACAATATGCCGGAATTACCGGAGACATTGTACCAGCGATTCACAGAAGAATACGGGCTTTCTGATTACGACGCTTCAGTCTTAATCGACAATAAAGAAGTAGCAACCTTTTACAAGGAAATGCTTGAGCACACCAACAATTTCAAGGCTGCCGCGAACTATTTGATGGGTTCTGTTAAAGGCTATTTGAACAAGAATGCATTGGAGTTGAGCGATTTTCCATTAACGCCCAAGCAGCTTACGGAGATTATTGCATTGGTAGACGACGGGGTAATTAGTAACGCCGTTGGTGAGCAGACGGTTTTTCCGGCGCTCATAGAGCAACCGACAAAAACAGCGATGGAAATCGCAACAGAGCTGAATGTTATTCAGAACAGCGATGACGATTATTTAGAGCAACTGATAACAGAAGCATTGGATGCGTTCCCGGATAAAGTGGAGGAGTATAAGTCAGGAAAGAAAGGCTTACTCGGACTATTTATGGGGGAAGTTATGAAACGCAGTGGAGGAAAAGCTGACCCCAAACAAGCAAGCGCACTGTTGCGTAGCAGACTTGACGAATAAACAATCAATTCGGCATACGAATTGTTAGAAAGAAATATATGTATCAAAGAGCGAAAAAATCAAAAGTTACCACATTTGCGATTGCCGCAGTGTTTGTAACAATAGCCTTAATTGGTTGCGGAAACCAACAAGCAAAATCAGTTAGTGAGCCGGAAGAAGAGGTAACTGAGGTTCAGGACAAGCCTACAGAGTCTACCTTTCAGATCAAAGGCAAAGTGGAAGGAAAGCCAGGCGGACTGGTAGTACTTCAAAAACTAGAAAATGGGCAATTAACTTTTATCGATTCAGTTCGGGTGGACGAAAAGGGTCGGTACGAATTAAACGGAAGTTCGGATGCACCACGTTTTTTTTATGTGACTGTCAATTCTATGAAACCTCCAGGGGTACCTGTAATTCTAGAAAATAATAAGTCCGTTGAACTGAATTTAAACATCGGAAAGTTCATCGAAACCACAATAAAAGGTGATGATGAAAACGAGCGTTTGAAATCTTTATATGATGTCTACCTCGGCCACAATAAAAAAAGCTTTGAGTTTCAAGAACGATATGGCAACGTGAATCCAAAGACCATGACGGATAGTATGCGACTTGCGATAAACATGGAGTATGCGAATCTTCAGAATCAAATGAATTCAGATGTGGAAGAGTTCGTAAAAGAAACCAAAGGAAGCGCAGCAACTTATTTTGCTGCAACCTATGTGGTACAAAAGCCACCAATCGATTTACTGGAAGCGGCATTATCTCAGCTCAAGAAAGATGCCCCGGATGCATGGTATACAACAAAGCTGGAGACTCGAATCAACTCAATCGGTGCACTAGAAATTGGCGGCCAAGCACCCGAAATAGCACTGAATAGCCCTGACGGAAAAGAAATAAAACTATCGTCATTACGTGGTAAAGTAGTTTTAATCGATTTCTGGGCTTCTTGGTGTAGACCTTGTCGCCAAGAGAATCCGAACGTGGTTCGTATGTATCAGAAGTACAACGACAAGGGATTTGAAGTGTACAGTGTTTCCTTAGACAACAGCGCTGACCGTTGGAAAGCTGCGATAGTTCAGGATGGCTTAACATGGACGCACGTTAGTGACCTAAAAGGATGGAAGTCTTCTGCCGCAGCACTGTACCAAGTTTCGGGCATACCTAAAACCTTTCTCCTTGACCGTAAGGGGCGTATCATCGCAAAAGACCTGAGAGGTCCTGCTCTTGAAGCTAAATTGGCTGAAATCTTCAATTAACGATTTAGTAATATTCTAGCTTTTAAAATTTTGGACGTACTTTAGTTACTTGCGAACTAATTCGTAGTGCATGAGTTCCAAAATACTCGTAGTAGACGATGAAGCAGATATCGTCGAATTTATTTCGTATAACCTTGAAAAAGAGGGGTATACCGTTCAAACTGCCCATAATGGTTTGGAAGCAGTAGAGAAAGCGTCTAGCTTTCGTCCTGATTTAATCGTT
>CAJXLR010000111.1 GCA_913056425.1 uncultured Bacteroidota bacterium | reverse complement strand
CTAGATAATTCCCGAGTAACAGAATCAATAGAATAAGCAATAACGTGCCAAGAAGGCCCCACAAAACCGGGCCAAGAACTGTCCGCAGCAAACTGATAATCAGGAGAATTAGCACAATTACCAGAATCCAGTAAATCAGACCTCCATTAGGTTGTAATTCAGACTGAGGTTTCAACTGTTTTGCAATTTCACGTGCAGTTTTAACTGGCTTCAAGACAGGTGCAAGAGGAGCCTTTACACGTTGATCTTTGTTCTTTGTGAATTTTTGATTCAGGGCACTTGACAGGTTGCTATACTCAATTGTGTTGGATTTTTGAGTTGTCTTTTGATGGTAATCATCGGCTTTAGCCAAAACTTTAACAGATACCATCTCATTTGCGGTGTGTTTGTCAGTATCCACAGTGACATTTTCCTCAACAGCTGATTTTGCTTTAACGGGCGCTACATAATATCCCTTTGCAAGTTGGTGTTTAGCTATCTTTTGGCTTTTCCACTGAAAACCGGTTAAGCTAGCATACCTACGTTGAGTACATGCTGAAAGTAGAACAACTATTATTGAAAGTGTGAAAATTCGTTGAAGTTTCATGGTTTTCTTTTCACCAAATATACAAACGCCTACATACCGCAATTACATTTGTGGAAATTATCCAGTTAACAATGGACACAATATCTAGTGAGTATAATTTCTTAGGTTATGATGGCCCGGATTACGACAAGAGCGAAATTGTTATTCAGCAAATACCATATGAGCATACATCGAGTTATGGCAAAGGGTCTGCACGTGGGCCGGCTTCGATAATTGAAGCTTCGCATTATGTCGAGTTTTATGATGAAGAATTAGACCGCGAGTTGTGTTATAATCACGGTATTGCGACACTGAAAGCCATCGATTTTGGAAACAAGACAGACCGCGATGCCTTAGATCTTATCCGCATCAAGACGAAAGAGCACTTAGATCAAAACAAGTTTGTTTGCAGCTTAGGTGCTGAACATACCGTAAGTCTTGGATTGTTCGAAGCAATGCGAGACAAGTATCCGAACGTTTCAATTCTGCAAATAGACGCTCACAGCGATTTACGTGAGAGTTACGAGGACAATCCATATTCGCATGCTTCTGTGATGGCTCGCATAAACGATTATTCTCCGCAAATTGCCCAAGTTGGTATCCGTGCGCAATGTAAAGAGGAAGCCCAACTCATTCGCTCCTCGTCGAACATCTTAACTTATTACGCACATCAAATCGATGATATCGCAGAGATGTCAGCGAACATAGCGAATCATCTGACGGACGAGGTATATATAACCATAGACGCAGATGGACTAGATCCGGCTATTGTTCCTGGTGTCGGTACGCCGGAGCCGGGAGGACTCAGTTATCATGCAACTTTGCAAATATTGAGGCATATTTGCAGCACTAAAACAGTCGTAGGGTTTGATATAGTTGAATGTGCGCCAATTGAAGGCCAAATTCATTCTCAATACGTGTTGGCTAAGCTCGCTTACAAAGTGATGGGATATTGCTCATTGAACCCTGCAAACTTTGGTTAATTATGTCAGCGAACAACAAAGTATATTTGGATAATGCGGCAACCAGTCCGCTTGATGAGCGTGTAATAGACGCTATGTGCGATGTGATGAAAACCACCTATGGAAACCCATCTGCATCCCACAGCATAGGTAGATCTGCACGTGCAGTGGTTGAAACCGCACGCAAACAGATTGCAAAATCGATTAGTGCAAGCGCCAACGAAATAATATTCACCTCTGGTGGCACAGAAGCCGACAATATGGCTTTGCGCTGCGCTATCCACGATTTGGGTGTTAGCGATATTATAACATCACCCATAGAACATAAGGCTGTATTGGATACTGCGCTACAACTGGAAGCAGACGGTTTGGCTACGGTTCATTTAGTAAACGTTAACGATAAAGGTGACGTGGATTTACAACATCTTAGCGAACTAGCGTCGAAACACAAAGGAGCGCTGATTAGCTTGATGCACGCCAACAATGAAATAGGCACACTTCTACCCTACCAGAAAGTTGCTGAAATCGCAAAGGAGAACAATTGCTTGTTCCATAGCGATACGGTTCAAACCATGGGACACTATCATTTGAATGTCGAAGACTTTGGTGCGGATTTCCTTACCTGCTCAGCACACAAGTTAAACGGCCCAAAAGGTATTGGCTTCTTGTACGTTCGTAACACTGCACCAATCAAAACCATGATTACCGGTGGTGGACAAGAACGAAGTCATCGGGCGGGAACCGAGAATGTAATCGGTATCGTTGGACTTGCTAAAGCGCTAGAAATAGCTTTTGAACATGTTGTTGAAGAAGAACAGCAAATTCAAAATATCAAGTCGTACATGCGCGAGCAATTACTCGAGCATGTTGAAGGCATTTCATTTAATGGTCGCGAAGAATCAGATAAATCTCTTTATACGGTGTTGAGTTGTTCTGTTCCTCCAACAAACAATAACGACCTTCTACTATTCCAACTGGACATAGAAGGAATTTGCTGTTCCGGTGGGTCTGCTTGCAATTCAGGGGCTGCCAAAGGCTCTCATGTACTGGAAGCTATCGGTCACCCTACTGACCGGAAAGCACTTCGTTTTTCATTCGGTAGATTTACAACTAAAGAAGATGTAGATCAAGCTGTGTCAGTTTTGGCAAAACTCGTCGACAAAACGGTCGCGAGAGTTTAAATATGAAATTCGAACATCAGGTTCCTGATTATCAGTATTTTGACGCATACATGGAAATGATGCGTCAGTTAGTTGAAGGTGGTAAAACTACCGGTGAAAACCAGAGCGAAAGCTTTGTTAACTACACAAAACTCAACTTTAGCCGACTCAAACGTTTGAACAAAACGTCTAAGCTCAACCCATTGGTCCTTGAGAAACTAAAGAACATCCAAAAACCTCAATTTTGGTTGGTGTTAACCGAGTCGTGGTGTGGAGATGCAGCACAAAACTTACCCATAATCAGTAAAATGGCTGAAGCCTCTCCTCAGATTGAACTTGGGTTAATATTACGTGATGATCATATAGACATCATGGATGATTTTAAAACCAATGGCGGAAGGTCAATTCCTAAACTTATTGCTCTAGATGAGGATAAAAACGTTCTGTTTACCTGGGGTCCTAGACCAAATGAAGCTCAACAGATGTATTTAGATTACAGGAACGGTGTTTCAGGCCAAACAAATGAAGAGTTCAAGTTCGCCTTGCATCAATGGTACGCTAAAGACAAAGGCGACACGACACAGCAAGAGTTAGCCGCACTTTTGTAAAAATCTAAAACATGAGATTTTACAGAGGATTATAGATGAATAAAAGTTTTACATTTGACCAAAACATACACAAACAGAGTGCATATAATGAAAAAGTTTACAATTTTAATGATGGCTCTATTCATGAGCTTATTTGTTAATGCCCAGTATTACTACTTGAGCTGGGATCTAGGGCAAAACCCCGGTGGCATTAACACGGACAATGAGTATCCTGTTGGCGGTGGTTTGCCAGGAGGTTGGACTACTCAAATTACAGGTCCTTCAACAGCTTGGTCTGGTGACGTTACTATTCCATTTACGTTCAACTTTAATGGAACAGATTACACTACATGTAAAGTGGCTCCTGGATTCGTAACATTTGGTAACCCAACCACATTCCCTGGAACAGCTCAGTCAGCATTGCCTAATTCTGGTATTCCGGATAATACAATTGCTATCTGGGGTTTAACTACCGGCGCAAACGACTACATCGTTACAAAAACATTTGGCTCTAACCCAAATCGTCAGTTTTGGATTCAAATGAATACAGCGGGTAACGCTGGCGTTCAAAATGGATGGGCTTACTGGAGTATTGTTCTTGAAGAAGGAACGAACAACATTTACATCGTTGACCAGCGTAACCAATGTGTTACTAGTGCTGGACAACAGTGCACCGGAAAAACTGCTGTTTCAGCCGGTATCCAAATCGATGGTACTACAGCTATCAGCATCAACGGTTCTCCGTCACTTCAAGGTATCGCCGGTAACGATCCTACACCAGTAGACAACGTGTACTACACTTTTATTCAAGGAACACAGCCTAACGACGACATCATGATGGTTAGCCAAGATCTGAGCACTGATTATGCAAAAGACGATGGTGACATCAAGATTATGGGTCAGATCAGAAACATTGGTAAAGATGCACTTCAAAGCTTTGATTTGAACTATTCCATTGATGGTGGTGCTACGGTAACTCAGAACGTAACCGGTGTAAATATTGCGAGTGGTGACTACTACAGCTTTGATCACGCAACACCATTCTCTCCTGCCGTATCACAGAAATACGGAATTAAGATTTGGACGAGTAATCCTAATGGTAAAATGGACGCCAATACTGATAACGATGAAGTAAATGCAGAGTTTACTGTTCACGACAAAGTATTCGTTCGCAAGCCTCTTTACGAAATCTTCACCTCATCAACTTGTGGTCCGTGCAACCCAGGTAACGCTAACTTCCATAATGTTATCGATGGTAAAGAAGATGATTGTGTGTACATCAAGTACCAGCAAAGCTGGCCTGGAACCGGTGATCCATACTGCACTGCAGAATCAAATGCACGTCGTACCTACTATGCGATTAACTCTATTCCTAGAATGGAAATCGACGGTGGATGGGACGGAAACGCTTCTTCGTTTACATCGCAGATGCATACCGATGCTACCAACAAACCAGCATTTGTAGACATCACGGCTACAACGGTACAATGGGGTAAGCACGTCGAATTGTCAATTGAGATTGACCCGGCTGCAGATTTCTCTGGTAACAATACATTGCACGCAGCCATTATGGAACGTGTAACGTATGACAACATCAAAACTAACGGAGAATCTGAGTTTACTCACGTTATGAAGAAAATGATGACAGGTGCATCAGGTATCAACTTGGGAAGTTTGACAAAAGACAACAAGGTAACACGATCGTACACTTGGGATTTCAAAGGTGACAGAACATTACCTGCTGATGGTTCTCAAGCTAACTGGATTAACCACAACTTGACGCACTCAGTTGAGGATTTCGAAAACCTTTTTGTTGCCGTTTGGATCCAAAACAATGACACCAAAGACGTTTTGCAAGCGACTTACGCTACTCAGTCTAACGTGGGTGTAATCGACCTAACGAAAGAGGGATTGTTCATTGTTTACCCTAACCCTGCTGCAGAGTCTGCAACGGTTTCAGTTGAATTAACAAAAACATCCGCTGTTACCGTAAACATCTTAAATGTATCTGGTCAAACTGTTTCGACCATGAACGCGGGAACGCTAACAGCTGGTAAGCAAAATATCGCACTTGACCTTGCTGGTCTTACGTCTGGTATCTACTACGTACAGCTAAATACAGACGCAGGTCTATTTATGAAGCCTGTTACCGTTAAGTAACAAATACAGTTAACTAAAAACCCAGTCCTGTTGGACTGGGTTTTTTTATGCCTTTTTCTTGCTTATTCCAAGGCCAAACAACGCATAGTCGTACTTCACCGGATCTGCCGGATCGAGCACTTTTAAAGCCTCTGTGAGTTCTTCGGCAGCTCGCCAATCAGAAATCTTTCGTTTGAGTAAGCCCAATTCTAGTGCTACTTTCTGAACATGAACGTCTAACGGGCAAACGAGCTGCGCTGTATTAATCGATTTCCACAACCCAAAATCAACGCCATTATCATCATGCCTCACCATCCAACGTAAATACATGTTTAATCGCTTACACGCTGATTTTCTCTTGGGTGTAGCAATGTGTTTCCGTGTTCGTTCTGAGATAGTATTCCCCGAGAAAACTAACTCATGAAAGCCTTCCAACCCCGACCTAACGTTTAAGTCCGTTTTGGATATCGTGCTCCCAAATGCGGGTTCCAGGCTATCATGCTTTTTGTACCAATTTCTTAAGAATTCAGACAAATAAAGAATGTCTGTGTCGTTCATGGTTCGGTGAACAAAACCCTCTAATTGCGACCAACTGCGCTGATTCGAGCTAGTTAAAAAGTCATATGGCGCATTGTCCATCCGATCCATCAACTCACTACACTTTTTGATTATTGTTGTTCGATTGCCCCAAGCCATAATGGCCGCGAAA
>CAJXLR010000110.1 GCA_913056425.1 uncultured Bacteroidota bacterium | reverse complement strand
GATTTGACGAAAAAAATTGATTATGGCAAAAGTTACAGTGCTTTTTGACGGATTTTCCAAACCCATGATGTCATACACCTCGTTCATGGTACCGTTGCCTGTTTTGCCAATTCGGTAAATCAAAGCAGCTGTGAACCTCTTTTCAAGATTCCAGGTCCTCCAGTTGTAACCACCACGAACAGATGTTCTCATGCCTTCTTCACCTGCAAGCCACTGCTTCTTCCCAGGGCCATCCAGCGAAGCATATTCATTATATAGCGCGTTTCGAGCATTCGCGGCACTCAAAACGCCAGAATTACCGTACAACTGATTCAACAAAATGAAATCATCAGCAATTGCATTTTTGCGTTGGTACAATTCCTCAATCCGTGGAATAACCTCAGCATAATCGGCCATATTAGCCTTGGCATATTCCTGCAATTTTGCTTGGTTCGCATAACGGTCTTCCAGAATAGTCGTTCTTCTTAAACCTTGTAGCTTTCCTCTAAAGTTCTTTTCAGTGTTACTCAAGCTTGCTATTCGTCCCGCATACTGCAATTGTTTTGCCTTGTCGCCTGCTGCATCTTGATGCATCAGTTCTATTTGCTCACCAAACCATTCTGATATAACCGGAAGTAGGTGGTCATTCTGATAGGTGAGGTACTGAGCAGGGAAGTGGCGGTATGTTCTACCTGGATACCCAAGAATAAAAACAAAGTCGTTCTCCTTTGTTCCGTTTGCGTCTATTTTTAAATGTCTTTCTGGTTTGTATGGCTTTCCGTTTTCATATGCTCGTACTATACTAAAGTCGGCATTGTGACGAGGCCACATCCAGTTATCTGTTTCGCCTCCAAACTTCCCAACCGCTTTTGGTGGAACATAAACCAAACGCACATCATCCAACAACTTATACCGGAATAGCGTGTAGTACTTGCCAACAAACATTTCAGAAATCTTGATTTCTAAATCCGGATATTTTTCTTCTTCAGCTTCCGTGATTGCTTCGATGTTCTCGGTTATCTTTTCTTGTTGTTCTTCAGCCGAAAGGGCAGAGGTTACTCCATCCAACACCTGCTTGCTCACATCATCAAACGATAATGTAATTCTGCATGGAATAGATGTTTTAATCTCTTCATCGTTCGTAGCTGCATAAAAACCATTGTCCAAATAGTTTTTTTTAGGTGTACTAGCTGCAGCAACCGCACTAAACACGCAGTGATGATTGGTGATGATTAATCCCTCTTCCGATATGAAAGACCCCGTACATCCACCAAGTTGCACCAGAGCATTCGTCAACCCAACCTTACCGGGTTGATATATTTCTGATTGGGGAATTTCCAGTCCGGCTTTTTGTAAATCCAGGCTACCAAGTTGAGCCAATGGGTACATGCCTTCTTCCTGAACGGCAGATGTAAATGCCGTCACAATTACTGCAAATGACGCCGTAAGTAAAAGTAGAATTCGTTTCATGAGATTATTGAAAATATGAAGCGTTTATGAAGGCTTTTAATTCTGGATTATCGAAGTGACGAACATCCTCTTTTTTGCCTTCCCACCACTTGTTTCCTTCGTATATAAATAGGATTTGGTCTCCGATATCAAAGACCGTCTTCATGTCGTGTGTGTTAATCACTGTAGTGATGTTAAAATCGGTAGTAATTTCTTGCAACAATTCATCAATCACACGTGAAGTTACTGGGTCAAGTCCTGAATTCGGTTCATCGCAGAAAAGGTATTTGATGTCGAGTGCAATGGCTCTTGCAATACCAACACGTTTTTTCATACCTCCACTTATTTCAGCAGGGTATTTAGAGTTCACGCCTTCCAAATGGACTTGTTCAAGACAAAAGTTAACTCGGTCAAGTCGCTCAGCAGGAGTCATATCGGTAAACATCCGTAAGGGAAATTCAATATTTTGCTCTACCGTATAGCTATCAAACAATGCATTACCTTGGAATAGCATTCCAATTTCACGGCGAACTTCTCGAATTGACTTAGGATCGAGCTCATGGAAATTACGACCATCGTAATTGATTTGACCAGACGTTGGAGTGAGTAATCCAACCATGCACTTCATTAAGACACTTTTACCTCCACCACTGGCACCGATTATCAGGTTGGTTTTCCCCGGTAAAAATGATGTTGAAATGCCTTTTAGTACATCAACATCTCCAAACGACTTATGTACATCAATCAATTCGATCATTAGAGCAACAATTGAGTGAGTAAGTAATCCGAAAACAAAATAAGAACGGCGCTGTATACAACAGCTTTCGTGCTCGAGCTTCCTACTTCAAGTGCTCCACCTTCAGTAATGTAGCCATGGAACGAACTCACGGATGTAATGATGTATGCGTAGACAAATGCTTTGATGAGTGAGAAAGCTAAGTTAAACGGCAGAAAAGACTCGCGAGCACCTTGAATAAACTCATCAGGTGTAAGCACACCACTGGCTGCTCCAGCGATAATACCACCGATGTTAGACAAGAAAATGGAAATGATAACCAAACACGGAACCATTACAACTCCGGCAATAATCTTTGGTAGGGCAACAAAAGCGGGGGCGTTTATACCCATGATTTCCAATGCATCAATCTGTTCACTAACCTTCATAGTTCCAATTTCAGATGCAATGTGAGACCCAACTTTACCGGCCAATACAAGACATGTAATAGTAGGCGCTAATTCAAGCATGGAAGAGTCACTTACAATCGAACCAATCACCGGGTTTGCTACCAAAGGACTAATCAACTGATAAGCGATTTGGAGGGTGGTTACCGCTCCTTGAAATATTGCAATGATGGCAACGATACCCAATGACCCTACACCTATGTTCTTCATTTCTAACATTATGCGCTCCCAGTACATGTTAAATTTCTCCGGTCGAGAAATCATGCGACTCATAAACAAAATGTATGTCCCGAAATGATGAAAAATCTGCATATCGTTTTGCGGCGGTAAATATATTGGATTAAAAGCGTAGCATTAATTTAAACCACTAGTTTTGCTCCAATTGTGGAAATAAACTCGATAAAATGCGATCTGAAGTAATCTTAGTCACCGGAGGAACAAGTGGTATTGGAAAAGCGATTTGTATCAAGTTTGCCAAAGAAGGATATCATGTGGCTACTTGTGCAAGAACTAAAGATAAGGTTATGAGCCTCAGGAATGAACTAGGCTCAGAACATATCGTTGAAGTCTGTGATGTTCGGGACAAAGAATCGATTAGTATGTTTTTCGATAATGTTATTGAACGATTTGGCCGACTAGACATCCTTATTAATAACGCCGGTGTATTCATCCCAGGAAGAATTCAGGATGAAACAGACGAAATTTTCACAACCATGATGGAGACAAATCTGAATGCGTCCTACACATTTTCAAAGCTCTCCATTCCTCATTTGAAAGCATCCAGAAATGGTCAACTTTTTTCTATATGCTCTACCGCAAGTATCACCCCTTATCCAAACGGTGGTACGTATTGCATATCGAAGTATGCACAATATGGTATGACCAAAGTTTTAAGAGAAGAATTAAAAGAAGATGGTGTTAAAGTTACCGCAGTATTGCCGGGAGCTACCTACACACCTTCATGGGAAGGAACAGATCTTCCGGAGAATCGATTCATGGCTGCTTCAACCATTGCGAAAATGATTTATGATGTAAGTCAGCTGCCGGCAGAAACCGTAGTGGAAGACCTACTGGTAAGGCCGATGTTGGGTGACATAAACTAAATTGATTGATTACTCGATTCTGACATGTAGCACGGATTTTTCTGGCTACATTTGCCAAGAGTTATATTTTTGCGAAACACAAAAAACAAAGGATAGTTAATGAAAAGTTTATTTACGAAAGTTTTCACTACCGGATTCATTGCTACCAGTGCAATGGTTGGCTTCGGACAAGTGAATGTCACCGATAACACATCTAAGGTGTTCGGTGAAGAACTTGAGGCAACTGTAAGCCTCGAGGAATTTAGTCGTGAGACGATGAAAAAGCACGGAAAACTAGAAGTGACCGAGTGGTACAGCTACATGGGTGCTCTTAGCGAGAACGGAGAAGCATATACATACTTCACCGGAACTTCTATGATGCCAGATTCAAACACGGTTCAGATTTTCAGAGATGAAAACGACAACCCATATACAGATCATGTTGGTCTATTCAGCGCAGGTCAAGTATTTTCTCCAATGAGCGAGCACTTTGTATTGATTCCTGAGACTCCACCTTTGTCTCGATTCAATGCGTACACGGTAGATTCGGTACAGTTCTTCTATAAGTATAGAAATGAAAATCCTGGTGTTACAGACACAATTTTGGTTCAGTTCTTCAATAACGATGATGTTTCTGGTCTTAGATGGCAAAGTAACCAAGGACCAACTGCTGCACCTACATATACGCCTGCATTAAACAGAAGTGAAGATGCGACAAACGAGATTAAGATTCCTATTTCAGAAACTACACCTAACTTCTATAGCCGCGAGATTGGATCATTTAGTGGAGTTGCTGCTCTACCTACAGGTCTTGGACAAACAGATGGTGGAGAGCTAACAGCTTACACCATTTCATTCATCCCAGGTATGTCTTACTCATTTGGTGACACCATCGTAAACGATTCATTGGTTACCGGAGATACGAAAATCAATTCATTCATGCCATTGATTGTACGTCAAGGAACAGTGAACAATCCAGCTTTCTTAGCTGATACCACTATGAATCACGGTGTGTTTGCTTTCACAAACCAACGTTACAACAGCCAAACGCAATGGTACTTCCCATACAACCCACCGGGAACACTTGAGCGTCAGCACGTATACAGCTTCTTCCACCTTTCAAGCCCTAACGTTTCAGCTCCAACTTTGGCGTTAGACGGATACAAGCTTGGACAGGCATACCCAAACCCTGCAACTACAAACTCTGTTGTTACAGTGCCATTTGGAATCGGTCAAGCACACGATGTTACTATCGAAGTATTTAATCTAGTAGGAACTAAAGTTGCTGAGCATACTGCAGCATACGGTGCAGGTGAGCACAACGCAAGCATTTCTACAAACAACTTAAACGCAGGAATTTACTTGTACACTATCACTGCTGGTGATTACCAAGCTACTGCGAAGTTTACTGTTAAGTAATTCAAATTACCCCAATATAGGAGCCTTCCACATCGTGGAGGGCTCTTTTTATTTATAGGCAACTGTTATTTCTCTCTTGCCCATTGGGCCTTTCGGATTGGTCACTTGAAACCCAATTTCAGATAGATTGCGTTTGAATTGTCCTTGTGCGCAATAGGTAGTGAGGCAACCTCCAGGTTTTAATAATTCGTAGCATTTCTTAATGTTGCTTAACACCCACGGTGAAGATTGTTTGTTGGGTGCAAAAGCATCGAAATAAATAACATCAAACCGTTCATCGCTTTCAAACGATTCTAAACGAGTGATCTCTTTTCTGAAAACTATGTGGTCTGTAATCGCTATATCTGATTGATCTGCTGAGCGATGAATCTTTTCGATCCAGTCTTGATCGTTCTTTCCTGCATTAAATTTCAACAAACCCGATTCTTTAATTGAAAGTGGGAATGGTTCTAAGGCCACGTACCTTAAGGAAATATCATTCTGAACAGCATGATAGAAACTTAATAAAGCATTTAGTCCGGTTCCTAATCCAACTTCTAGGATTGCAATTGACTTTGCCGCAATCTGCTTTAAACCGTTAGCAATGTACACATGTATCGACTCAGTACGAGCTCCTTTGCGACTGTGGTACATTTCATTCATCTCTGGTATGTCCAGTGATGTAGAGCCGTCATCGGTAACAACGATATGTCGCTCATAAGGATTCGACAATTTCTCGCTCATATTGTGTTTCTTTGCCGTTTTAAATGACAAAGAACGCGGTTTCTATAATTATTCCTGCCTATAACGAGGCAAAGACCATCCACCTCATTCTAAATAAGGTGCGTGATGTTGAACTGATTAACAACCTTGAAAAGGAGATTGTAATCGTTGATGATTGCTCATCGGACGACACAGTTGGGGCAGTTGAAGACTATCAGTCTAAAAATTCTGAACTCAATATTCGGCTGCTTAAGCATACCGTAAATAGCGGTAAAGGAGCCGCACTGCACACAGGTATTGCAGGTGCAAC
>CAJXLR010000109.1 GCA_913056425.1 uncultured Bacteroidota bacterium | reverse complement strand
TCGTCTTCTTTAAAGTATTCCCATTGATTATGGTTTTGCGGTTGCCAAACATCGAGATAAATTTCTGCTTCCCCACGCTGCAATACCCATTGCCCTTCTTGATCACATCGGGTCATTTCCGGTTCGATTCCAAGCGTTTGGATGGCATCTTCAACTTTTTCGTAAAACGGCTTTAAGTCCATGGCGCAAAGATAAGTCAGCATGACATCTTTGATTTCATTTACCTGTAAACACATTTGTGAGTGTGAGTGTGGGCCTGCCTGTCGGCAGACAGGTGTGGATTTGTATTTTACATGGGGAATATTAAAAATTAAAACCCTCTTTAGATTGGGGCGTTTACCTGAAGGTCTCTTCCTTATTTTTGCACGCCAATTCGGTAAACTTGAATACCCGCGAAATACTTCAGCATTACATTGACTCGGAGAAGTTCCAAGACTTACTTCAGCTTCTGGGTGAGGAGAAGAAACACGTTCACATCAATGGTGTTTCCGGTTCTTTCCCTGCATTTGTAATAGCCGCGGCTTTCACCGAGTTAAAACGACCTGTCGTGTATCTGACTACAGACCCGGAAGAAGCTCGATACACGTATCAGGACGTGCACAACATTTTAGGAAAGTCGTCAGCATTTTACCTGCCCAGTTCGTATATCAAACCATACGAGACAGACTCTCCAACCAATAATGCAATTCAGGAGCGTTCTGAGATTATTCTTCAATTGAACAAATCCGACAAACCCAGAATTATTGTTGGATCTGTTGAATCCTTATCGGAGCTGGTAATCAACCAAGACAACTTAAGCAAAAATCAGTTCGACATATCTGTAGGTGAACAGCTCAATCTAGAGTTTATGCTCGAAGTACTACAAACCTATTCGTTTGAGCGAGAAGATTTTGTTTACGAGCCCGGACAGTTCTCCATTCGTGGTGGAATTATTGACGTTTTCAGCTATTCTCACGACACTCCGATTCGTATAGAACTGGATGGCCGTCAGATTGAATCGATTCGAAGTTTTGACCCAGTGAGTCAACTATCCATCAGTGATTTGAGATACACATCGATTGTTCCAAACTTACAGGAAGAAGAGATTGCGGGTCAGAAGGTTAACATCTTCCATTATTTGTCCAAAGACACCCTGTTTTTTGCCAATGGATTGGGGTTGTGCTTCTCTGAACTTCAAGCGTCGTTGACAGAAAACAATGAAAAAGACTACACGTCGGTTGACGCATTAAAGAAAGAGCTAACCAAGCGAGCGGGTGTGGAGTTTGGCCAAGTACCTCACTTCCGAAATCATGAGACTATAACATTCCGACAAAGTCCGCAAACCACCTATGGAAAGAATTTCCAGTTGCTTGCAGACCACTTGAACGACAATGTTCGATTAGGTATTGAGCAACACATTTTTTCTGAGTCGGGAAAGCAGATTGAACGACTGGAGGCCATATTTGATGACCTCGACAAGAAAGTCCTTTTCCACCCGGTTTACATGGGCTTATCCCAAGGATTTTTGGATGAAGAACATCGCTTAGCGATATACACAGAGCATCAGATATTCGGAAGACATTATCAATTCCGGAATAAGCACAAATACTCAAAGAATCAGGCGCTAACCTTACGTGAACTCAGCAACTTAAAGCCCGGCGATTTTATTGTTCATATTGATCATGGTGTTGGTCGATTTGAAGGACTCCAAAAAATCGAAATGGGTGGCAGGCTGCAGGAAAGTGTTCGACTCTCGTATCAGAATAACGACTTGCTCTACGTTAATATCGGGTCGTTACATAAAATCAGCAGATACACAGGTAAGGAAGGCCACACTCCAAAAATCAACAAGCTTGGAAGTGATGCATGGACCAAGCTGAAATCAAAAACCAAGAAACGGGTTAAAGACATTGCTCGTGACTTAATCAAGCTTTACGCAAAGCGCAAAGCCCAAACGGGTTATGAGTATGCACCGGACAGCTATATGCAGGTTGAACTCGAAGCGAGTTTTCTGTATGAAGACACACCGGATCAGGCCAAAGCGACAGAGGACGTAAAGAAAGACATGGAGTCGCCACACCCAATGGATCGATTGGTTTGTGGTGATGTTGGGTTTGGTAAGACTGAAATTGCCATCCGAGCTGCTTTCAAAGCCGTTGCAGATAGTAAACAGGTTGCAGTATTGGTGCCTACCACAATCTTGGCTCAACAGCATTACCACACATTCAAAGACCGTATGGATGGTTTTCCGTGCACGGTGGATTACATCAATCGATTCAGGACTTCAAAACAGCAAACCGAATCGATCAAAAAACTTGCGGAAGGAAAGACCGACATCATTATTGGTACGCACCGGTTATTGTCCAATAAAATCAAGTTCAAGGATTTAGGCCTATTGGTGATTGATGAAGAGCAAAAGTTTGGTGTTTCGGCAAAGGAGAAGTTAAAATCACTTCGTGCAAACGTTGACACACTTACCTTAACAGCTACACCAATCCCTCGTACGTTGCACTTCTCTTTAATGGGTGCTCGAGACTTGAGCATTATAAACACCCCTCCACCAAACAGACAACCTACCAAAACTTCTCTCCATGTCTTTAGTACAGATGTGTTTAAAGAAGCTATCAACTATGAGTTGGACAGAGGTGGACAAGCCTTCGTGGTGCATAATCGAGTTCGCGACATACAAGATGTGGCTGACATGATACGGAGTGTTGCGCCCAGAGCGCGCGTTGTGGTAGGTCACGGTCAGATGGCTGGAGACGAACTAGAAAACGTTATGCTCCGTTTCATTGACGGCGAATATGATGTATTGGTTGCAACCACCATTATCGAAAGTGGATTGGACATCCCCAACGCAAATACAATACTGATTAATAATGCTCATTATTTCGGTTTAAGTGACTTGCACCAAATGCGTGGACGTGTAGGACGGAGTAATAAAAAAGCCTTCTGCCACCTAATCACACCACCCTTGTATTCGCTCACAGATGATGCAAGACGCCGCCTTCAGGCGATTGAGGAATTCAGTGAATTGGGCAGTGGGTTTAACATAGCCATGCGAGATTTAGATATACGTGGAGCAGGTAACTTGCTGGGAGGAGAACAGAGTGGCTTCATTTCGGAGATAGGTTTTGACATGTACCATAAGATTTTGGATGAGGCCGTAAAAGAACTACGGAATGATGAGTTCAAAGATTTGTTCGATGATGAAGAAGATGAAATGTTGTCGAATGACTGCCAGGTAGAAACTGATCTGGACATCATGATTCCGGACAGCTACATTACAAACATATCTGAGCGATTAAGCCTATATACCGAGCTCTCGAAGGTGGATAATGATGAAAAACTCATCAAATTCCGCGACGAACTCAAAGACCGGTTTGGACCATTACCACGCCAGGTTAAAGACTTATTGCACAGCGTGCGACTCAAGCATATTGGGATTCGTCTTGGTATTGAGCGAATTCGAATAAAGAATGGAAAGCTTGCAGGATATTTCCCCGATGAGAACAACACCGCTTATTACAGTTCTGAACTCTTTGGCAACATCATGGCTAAGGTAAACAGCCATCCGGATAAATTCCGGTTAAGTCAGAAAGGCAGTCAGCTTTTACTCATAACTGAGGGGTCGATGAAAGACATCAAATCATTCTTAGGAGTCCTACGATTACTTATTTCTTAAAAAGAAATCGGCAATTCATTAAAATATCGCATTGTGCTGAATAGATTTAAACCTACCTTTGCAGCAACTACTTATTAAATGTTAACCGTGTGCGTCTAATTAACGTTTCCATTAGCCACATGTCAAACCTATAGTATACACCTCTTTTGAGGGAGTGTGCACATATGAACTTATCAATTAGATAAGCATGGTTAGTAATTTTAGTTCCGAAAGCCCGACGTGAGTCGGGCTTTTTGATTTTAGAAACTTTTTAAGATCTGACCAAACTTGTAAATGTCTTCGAACGAATTGTAGAAAGGAACCGGAGCCATTCGAATTACGTTAGGCTCACGCCAATCTGCAATTATGCCGTGCTCTGTAAGGTAGTCGAATAACTCTTTACCGTTATCTCCTGTCAACACAGAGAGTTGACACCCCCTTTCTTCCGGTGTAATTATTTGAAAACTCAGCTTATCATTAATTCTCGCTGCATCTTCGATAACATATTGGAGGTAGCCATTTAGATTGAGTCCTTTGGAGAACAATTGATTCATTGATATTTGGTCGAACATATCCAAAGAAGCTCTATGAACTGCCATGGTCATCACCGGCGCATTACTCAGTTGCCAGCCGGCTGCTCCGTATTCCGGAATAAAACCCCGTTTCATTAAAAAGCGCTCGTCTTCGCTGTGTCCCCACCAACCCGCAAATCGAGGTAAGTCTGGATTTTTTGCGTGTCTTTCGTGCACAAATGCACCCGAAACACCACCGGGTCCACTGTTCATATATTTATAGGAACACCATACAGCAAAGTCCACATCCCAATCGTGCAATTTCAACACAAGATTTCCGGCAGCATGTGCTAAATCAAAACCGGCTAGTGCCCCCATCTGATGAGCCTTTGCCGTAATCTTCTCCATGTCAAAAGCCTGACCGGTGTAATACTGAACTCCGGAGAACATGACCAGCGCTACGCTGTCTTTGTTTTCCTCGATTACCGACAAGATATCTTCCGTTCGGAGATGATGCTCACCTGTTCTTGGTTTTACTTCGATTACCGCATCATCGTACTCGTATCCATGAAATTTAACCTGACTCTCCATCGCGTATTGGTCCGATGGAAACGCCCCTCCTTCCATGATGATTTTATATCGTTCGCCCTTGGGTTGATAGAATGAAACCATCATCAGGTGAAGGTTTACGGTCAGATTATTCATCACCACAACCTCTTCAGGTTTCGCACCAACAACACGTGCCGCTGATTCGTTGAAAAACTTGTGGTAATGGAACCAAGGATTTGTCCCGTCGAAGTGACCTTCAACGCCATACTTTGCCCAATCGTCTAGCTCAACTTTAATTTTATTGATTACCGATTTTGGCTGAAGACCAAGACTGTTCCCGGTAAAGTAGATTACGTTTTCTCCATTATGCTGAGGGAAAAAGAATTCATCGCGATACTGCTTTAATGAGTCTTGGGCATCCGCATTCTGAGCAAATTCCAGTGTGTTTTCGAAAGTCATGCGGCAAATTTAGTCAACCGCAACAAAGCATCTATCTCAAACCCAATAGGTACTTTTCATTTTTTATGTACGCAACTCCGTCGTAAGTAATTAAATCATACGTAAACTCATACAAAACCTCGTCGTTGGCATTAACCACACCCCATAATCCTTCAACACATCCCACAATAAAACTATCTGACAAAAAGAAAGGTGGATATAACCACGATCTCTTTGAAACAACCTTGCCCGAAGTATCGATTACGTGCCAAACAGAATCCTGCTGAGCAGCAAATAAACCGTATTTGGTTGTGTTTATGCGACTGTATTGATATTCTACAACCAGTTGTCCAAATCGGTTGACTACCCCATAGGTACTATCCATTGAAACAACGGCAAAACCGTGGTTAAAATCAGACACATCGGTAAAGTCAAAAGACGTAATCGAATCTCCATCGGTATTGATATAACCATACAAATCCCCTTTGTTTACCCATGCTAGACCTTCGGAAAACTCTGATACCTCTGTGTAGATAAATCCGGAGATGTATTGACTGTCATGAGACATCAGTGCGTAATAATCCCCAGACTGCTTAAACCACACCTGACCGGTGACAGCTCCAGACTGTATAATCAGAATCGAGAATAAGAGAGGCTTTATGACTCTCTGTGAAATCATTTACGAGTGAATCGCGCGATTATCGGTAGCCGCAAGAGCTGCTTCTTTTGTTACCTCAGAGGTAGTTGGGTGTGCGTGGCACGTTCGAGCGATGTCTTCTGCACTAGCTCTGAATTCCATCGCAACAGCAATCTCAGCAATCATATCTGCAGCACGAGCGCCAATCATATGAGCTCCCAAGACTTCGTCGGTTTCAGCATGGGCCAAAATCTTAACAAAACCATCCAAATCCATACCAGACCCTGCGCGAGCGTGTAGTCGGTATTGGCACTGACAGGCTTGCTAGCCCTCGCCAGCCGCTTTCTCCTCTTCTTCCGTTTTTCCTACAGAGGC
>CAJXLR010000108.1 GCA_913056425.1 uncultured Bacteroidota bacterium | reverse complement strand
CGTAACATTTTATGGTAGTTCTGTTATTCGTCAGTTTGAGGTTCAGAAAGTTTTTACAACCTTGAGTTCACTGGCATTGGTTCGTTCTCGCGATAAACTGCGCAGCTTACAAATCTTATCGCGTTCAGGTATTGGTATTCCCAGAACTGCGTTTGCCAAGCATCCGGGTGATATTAAAAACTTAATCAAACAGGTAGGTGGTGCACCACTTGTGATTAAGTTACTGGAATCAACACAAGGAAAAGGAGTAGTACTGGCCGAAACGGCAAAGGCTGCGAGTTCTGTAATTGAAGCCTTTTATGGATTAGAAGCCAACATTATTGTTCAAGAATTTATCAAAGAGGCTAAAGCTGAAGATATTCGGGCGTTTGTGGTTGATGGTAAAGTGGTTGGATCAATGAAAAGAACCGGGGTGGAAGGAGAATTCAGAAGTAACTTACACAAAGGAGGCAGCGCTCAAGCCGTTAAACTTACCCGAAAGGAAAAGTCGATGGCCATTAAGGCAGCCAATGCGTTAAACCTCAAAATCGCCGGTGTAGATATGCTGCGAAGTGATCGCGGACCGTTGGTAATTGAGGTGAACTCTTCACCAGGCTTAGAAGGTATTGAAAATGCCACCGGAATCGATATTGCAGGTGAAATTATTCAGTTTGTAGAACGAAATCAGGACCTGCCAACCCGCAAGCACAAAGACAAAATTGGCGTCTAAGCGATAAAATAGTTACCTTTAGCCATAGTTCGTATTAAGAAACGTGGCTCAAGACCAACATATATTAGACGGAATTCGTTCCGGAAATCACGAAACCATTACAGAGGTCTACAAAACCTATTTCGGGATGATTCGAAATTTGGTTATCAAAAACTCAGGTAACGAATCAGACGCGGAAGACTTGTTTCAAGATGCGATGGTCGTGTGTTACAAAAACTTCAATAAGAAGACATTTAAACTCACGGTTAAGTTCAAGACTTATCTATACTCCGTTTGCAGAAACCTCTGGCTATCTGAGCTTCATTATCGAGGGAAACACACCAAGAAACTCAAGGACTATGAACGTCACATTGAGATTGAAGACAGCTTTGATTCTCATTGGAAAGAAGCGCGAGAGAAGAACATTGTTCGTATCGAACAAGCGATGAAGTATATGGGCGACAAATGTCGAGAGCTATTAATTCTGTTTTACTTCCGAAGATTATCACTCAAAGAAATCGCGACTGAGTTGGATTACAGCAATACCGATTCTGTGAAATCTCAGAAGTACAAATGCATCCGTCAACTTAAATACAGTCTAAATCTATGATTACGGAGAAGGACATAGCGTTGATTGATGAATTTATTGCCGGAAAGTTGACCGGTTCAGACAAGTACGACTTTGAAAAGCGCGTTCGGGAAGACCGTGAATTTGCTGCAGCCGTTCGCACACAAATCAAAGCAATAGATGCAATTGAATTATTTGCTACAACGTCTTTTGCGGGAGAACTAGCATCTGCCATGCCAGCCATTAAAAAAGGTGGGTATGGTAGTTATTCATCAGGTCTGGTGAAAATCAAAACAATCATTGCCGTTGTAACGGGAGTAGTTGTAATCACGGGGGCATTCTTCGCGTATAAACACTTTACAAAAGCACCCGCTGCACCTCCTAGTCAAGAGATGAATATCCCGGCTGACTCAGTACCAGCAAGTAAACCACCTGCCCTAAATCCGACTGAAGGCTCAGCAGTTGAAACCGAGACAGCGGCAGATACAACAACATTAACGCAGGTGCGTACAAAAGGGGACTCCTCTATGGCCGGAGAACCGGATATGTCCCTTAACATCAAAGACCCTTCAAGTTTAGAGGTCAATGTGCTGAGTGAAAAGAATGGTATTTACGAGTATGAAATCAAACACGACGGAACAAGTCAAATTATACAAAGTGACCAACCCGGGCTCGATAAATACCTGCTCAATGAGGCAAAAAAAGCGATGAGCTCGTCCGATGAGCGTGCCAATCAACCCGCAGAGTAAATGATAATCAGAACAACTCCCTGGTTATTTAGATACATATTCCCCAAAACCGTTAATGCCATCGCACTGTTTCCGGTTGTCTTAGTGCGTAATTCAAAACTGAAAGATGATAAGCGACTCCTAGTTCACGAAAAGATACATCACAAGCAACAGTTGGAGCTCTTAGTCATCCCGTTCTATATTCTTTATATACTGGAGTATACTTGGTTCCGGGTAGCCGGAAATGGCCATGATTCGGCGTATCGGAAAATATCTTTTGAACGAGAAGCATATACTCATGATGCGGACCCTCATTATGTCGAAAAAAGAAAGGCCTTTGCGATGTGGCGTTAGTATCTTCTCATAGATTTCAAGACCTTTGTCAAAAAGAAACGCATGTTTGGACTAGACAAGCTAAAGGACTTTAAAAAGAACGCTGAAGAAGCAAAGCAAAGATTAGACACAATAACGGTTGAAGGAGTAGCTGGCTCTGATTTGGTAAGAGTTGTCGCTACAGCAAGTAAACAAATCGTTTCAGTTGATATCAGTGAGTCTGTACTTAGAACAGCACTCAAACCCGATATTGATAAGCTGGTGAAGGAAGCGGTTACAGACGCTCTAAATCAGGCTGAGCGTGTTGCAGAATCTGAGATGCGCAACATTATGCCAAACATTCCTGGACTAGGTTAATTAATAAGTTTTCGAGCAATTTGGAAGCGTACTGCATGGGCTCGCTGTGTGTCGTCTTTTTCGATTATTGGACTGGCACCATATTGCGCAATTAGGTTGAAACTATAGCGTGTCCAACCGTTGTACCCTATCATCCCGACAAAAGTAGATTCAGCTCTTCTAAACTTAATTTCCGGATTGTGAGAGCTGGAGTTCCCTATTATAAGTAGATCCTTTGTGTCACCAACAACGAACTGTGGTTGAAACCCAAGTCCTACGGTCAAAGATCGACCTAGTTGGTAACGATAGACCAAAGCAGTTGACAGAATAGCTCTTCGCGTTAAAGTTTTCGAGCGAAATGAATAATTTCCATTCTCAATACTGAAGTCATCCTGACTGGCATCGCTGGAATGCACCGCAAATGAAGGCATGAGACTGGCTGCGCTGCGCTTCGAGTTGAAACAAACAAACTCAACTCCAACTCCGGCACCGAATTTCTGAAACGATGATTCGCCGTTTGTGTAATGGATAAGTCCGGCTTCAGTGTTTGCATACAGTTGTCCGGATTTATACTTGGTTACTGGTCTTTCTGGCTTCAATTCTCCAGTAAACTGACCAAAGCTCATTTGGGAAAGCCCAATCACGAGCGTTACAACTATTATTCTAAGATCCATGCAGCTTTAAATTGGAGGGTTTGAATTGTGTTTCTGGTGGTGCTACGCGAATAATCTGTTAGCCCTTGTTGTACTCGAAGTCCTAGCTCAAGTGAAGGCTTAACCGAGTATGAAAGATTAAGGTTGAGTCCAATGTCCATTGGGTTTGCAATATCAGTATTACTGATTCGTGTGTTCTGTTTGTCACCAATGTCTTCGCTTGCACCAGGGAAGTTATACGTTGAGTAGACGTCTCCTTTTAAGCCCGACAAAAAGGAGAATTGCGGTCCAACGGATATACTCCAACCTTCGCCTTGTTCGATGTGCAACATCAAAGGTATGGTCACGTATCTAAGTGCTTCTATGTTCATACTATCACGCTGGGAGTACGATGCATTGTTAAACAGAGTCTTCTCCTGAATATTTGTGAATGGTCTTACCACCACAGGGTTGTGTTCAAGTCCCAGTTCAACTGCCACTTTTGGAAGAACGTAGTGTCTGGCAAACACACCATACCCCATGTTTCTGAACGCATTTCCACCACTAAATTCAGGGATTATCGAAATGTTGGTTCGTATACCCACTTGATTTCGTCTTCGCTTTGGTAGGTCAAAGTCAATTGACTTATGTCCGATAATATCTGCGGGAGGAACGACAATCCGTGTCAAACGACGAAGTGAATCTTCATTTCCTTCATCCACCGGAGGTAGATTATTCTGATTTGCACTATCGAGAGACCTGGTTAGATTTTCAGGTTCTGTCGCTTTTTGCGGCTTCGGTTGTTGTGGCTTCTTTACCGCTTTAATGTACGCTGGCTCCACCTCGTCAATGTTTAGTGCCGATGGAATCGGTAGGTCATTCTGATGATCATAGGATGATTGGAATGATGTTGCAAAGTGAGCGTATGAACTTTGTGATTCCGGGATGTGACTGTCCGAAGTGTCGGACTGATTTGAAGATCGCGTTTTAGACCAAACGGATACCCCAATTACACCAAGTCCAAGTGTTACAAGCAGAATGTTCAAGTATATTTTATACTTCCCGATAAACGCGGATACACCGGTCGTAGCCGGTGGCAGCTTATCCAGCTGCTTCTCCATGGCTTCCCATGAAGAATCGATATCAGGTAGGTCTACTTCCTGAAGCTTCTGTTTGATGATATGTTCGTTACGGGTAGTTTTCATTTCATAAAGTGTTATTTATTCACGAGGCCAAGAGCCATAAGTTTCTCCTGTAGTAGTTTTCTTCCTTGATTTAAATGCCATTTACTCGTACCTACACTGATACCTAACTTCTCTCCAATTTCCGGATGTGTGTACCCTTCAACGATGTATAGATTCACAACAGCTCGTTGGGCCGGGGGCAGATATCTGAATAATGCGAGTATCTCGTCGGATGTCAATTGGGACAACACCGAACTATTCAAACCAATATCATAGGCCTCATCGATATCGGTATGACTTTTAAACTTTTCTTCTTTGCGGATAAAGTCGATGGCGGTGTTCACCAGTATGCGTCGTATCCAAGCACCTACTTGACCACGTCCGCCATACGAATCCAAACTCGTAAACACTTTGAGAAAGGCGCGGTTGTATATGTCTACCGCATCATCGCTGTTCTGAACGTACGACATACATACGGGCATAAAAAGCGGGTAGAAGTGACGATAGAGCTTTTCTTGAGCACTACGATCTCCTTCTTTGCAGCCTTCGAGCCATTGGTGGATGTCTTGTTCAGTTACAGGCATTTGTCAATCACAAAACGCTATTATCGGGCGTTCTGTATGGATGACGACTAAAAAATAAAAAGGGTTGGGTATTATCTCGAATTACTTACGCAATAGTTTTCAAGCTCTATTCCGTCTTCATCCCATTCTTTCTGGCGACCCCACTCACGACCCAAGATATATTGCCGTGAACTTGCCTTGACACCATTCTTGTGCCAGGTCTCAAACTCGCCATGCAACTTGCCCTCACTGTAAGAGGCATTTTCTTTAAGCTGTCCGTTCTGCCACCAAGCTTTGCACTCGCCATGTTGGATGCCATACTTGTACAAACACGCCTTGGCTAGTTTGCCGTTTTTGTGCCACTCTTTGTGAATGCCATGAATTTTGCCGTCGATGTATTGACTGGCCGATTTTGGACTTCCGTCGTCGAAAGATTCTTTGACAACTCCACTGTAAGGATGCTGATTCATCATAAGGGTATCATCCTTCATTTCGAAACCCGAACCTGTTGGATGATGTTGAATTGCGCTCATTAATGTGGATAAACTTTGAGTTCCTTGTTGGGACTAGCGAATATGTTTTATTTTATCCACAATTCAAAGTTTAAGGTCAAGAAAATCTTACAGTCCGCTTACAGAGTGCATGCCCGCACGATTTCGGATTAACCACCTTCCATCCGGTTTAACATAGGACGGCGTGATGCCATTTTCTACGCTGTAAACATTGTGCTTGGCTGAGTATTCTACGTGATCATAAATTGTTGGGGCAACTTCGTTTCCCAAGCTATCAAGTATACCGTAGCTGTGAAGTTTCGACGCTGTAATCCACTTTCTCTCACCGTTGTTCAACTTAATCCAGTTGAACTCCGTGTCAAGAATTAAATCACCCTTGTTCGATAATAGCCCTGCTCGAAAATCTTTATCAAACACGGTCGTGTACTTTCCTATAAAAGGCCTACCCCGTTCAAAATATCGGTTCGCAAGAGGTTCGCCAAACGTGTTCAAATATCGAACACCTGAAGATGTGTATTCCATTATGATACCGTGTGAATACACCATGCGTTTTCGTTTTTCGTATTTCAGCGTTGCAACTCCGTTCGTATCAATCAGAAGTTGTTTATACGCCGTTTTTACCATG
>CAJXLR010000107.1 GCA_913056425.1 uncultured Bacteroidota bacterium | reverse complement strand
CTGCTTTGCCTGCTTTAACAGATGCCGCAAATGAGTCAAAAGATTTGCTATCGTAGCCGGATGCGTTCATCGACTTAGTCATGTCGATGGTTGAACCATAGCTATTCAACATGTTGTTAATCGAGTTAACTACGCGTTGTGAATTCACATCGTTGCTACCGCATACAACAAGCGACTTACCTTTCGCAGCCACCAAGCCGTCAGCAATCTGAGACAAACCGTTTCCAGCTAGCTCAATTTTATCACCTGGTATGCTAGAACCTCCAACTTTAGAGGCAATCATATTGTGTAAGCTTACGAGGTACATTCCTTGCTTAGATGCAGGGATGGTATAGCGCATGTCTGCGTTTGTACCGGTTAAAGAAAGTAAACTCTCTACTTGGTAGTGTTTACTCATCTTTGGGTTATCCGGACTCGGTACACGGTTCTTACTGTAATCAGCAGTGTATCTCTCGTGAGAAATCCATGTTCCAAGGAAGTCCGCATCAAAACTTACAATAACTTCAGCCTTGTCGAACATGTAGTTTGGAATCATATCAACTCCAAAATCTGCTTTGTTCGCACCTCGAATACCCTCGTATCCTTCCGCATCGTAAATTGTATGTGTTGCGTTGTATTTAGCTTTAAATGTATCGATGGCCGATTGCATTACCGGGCTAGTCACGTTTGAAGTAACAATGTGAACACCTTTAGCAGTTGCCGCACCCAAAGCTTTGGTTACTTCGGCATCTACTTTGGCCCAATCTTCTACTTCTTCACCGTTGATTCGTGGATTGGCAACACGATTTACATCGTATAGCGACAAAATGCTTGCTTGGCCTTGAGCAGAAAGTGCTCCTTGACTCAACATGCTTTTGCTGTTACCATCCAGTTTGATTGGTCGTCCTTCACGAACCTTAGCAACGATAGGGAAACCTTCGTTAAACGCACCACAGCTTGTAGCGTAGTATAAAGGCAAACCAGGTGTAACATTCTCTGGCTTATCTACATAAGGCATTACATATTTAACCGGTGTTTTATTACACGCGGCTAAAGCAACAGCACTTACACTAAATCCGAAAAATTTCAGGAAATCACGGCGATTAGAAGTCAGTTCTTCTGAGTCACCCAAGATTTCTTCCATTGGAAGCTTGTCGGCAAACTCATCAGAGCGACTATTTTCAAGAACGGCGCTCGATTCTACTTCTTCTATGCCTCTCCAGTATTTATTTTCTGCTTTACTCATTGTATCAATAAACTTTGAGAATGATTATTAATAGTGACATTTTGAACACTCAAGTCCACCGTTTTCAGCAACGGTAACATAATGCTTGCCCTTGTCCTTCATTTCTTTATGTACGTCCTCGTAGTACTTGTTGTTCTTCACATCAATACCTCGCTGACGGTGACAATTTATACACCATCCCATTTGAAGAGAAGAGTATTGGTAAACTTTCTCCATTTCTTCAATTGGTCCGTGACATACTTGACACTCAACTTTACCCACTGTTACGTGCTGAGAGTGATTGAAGTATGACAAATCAGGTAGGTTGTGAATGCGCACCCATTTAACTGGGTAGGTTTCTGCATTTGGATCGTATGTCGAAGTCTCCGGATCAAATCCAACAGCGGCATATAACTTCATCAACTCAGGTGATGGCTCACCACCATTGTCTTCGCGGAGCTGCGCACCTTTGTGGCAGTTCATACAGGTGTTCGCTGATGGAATTGAAGCGTTCTTCGACTTCCCTGCTGTAGAGTGACAGTACTGACAGTCGATCCCCATCTGACCGGCGTGCTTGTCGTGAGGGAAATTGATTGGCTGATCAGGTTCGTAACCTTGCTGAACTCCAACCTCTGTAACACCATAATCAAATCCGTAAGCCCCAAGTGACAAAACCATAACACCAATCACAATTAGTGTTACAATGGTAGGATTCCACTCGGCTGTTACCGGTTTGATTTTTCGCTCGTAGAAACTCGGCTCTACAGGCTCACCTGAACGCTCTCGCATTAACGAAGTGATGTGTCTGAGCACCCACACCATTAATGCAGCGATCAACAACAACACAATAGCCAAAACGACTATCGCCCAGAATGTTGAATTACTATAAAAACTTCCTGACATGAAATCTGTTTTTTATTGCTTTTTCTATCCTTACTCAACTGTTTTCAAACCTCTCATTTTCAGTCATTTATAATTTTTAATGACTTAAATATGGCGTGTTTGCAAACGCGGCAAATATAATTCGGTTTAGGACCGCGGAAGATTGAAAATACCCATAATTTATAATTTAGAAGGCATCTAAATAGGTCCTAATCCCTTATTTTTCAGTGGGTTTATGAGAGTCGTACGCTTTAATAATTTCCTTAACAAGTTTGTGTCTCACCACGTCCATCACGTCTAAATACACCACCGAAATCCCTTTGATTTTCTTCAGCATCCGCACAGCGCCTCCCAAACCAGATTGCTGATTCCTCGGAAGGTCTATTTGACTCAAATCACCTGTAATCATCATTTTGGCATTTGGCCCCATTCGCGTCATAAACATCTTCAACTGAGTTTCCGTCGCATTTTGTGCTTCATCCAAAATCACGAAGCAGTTATCCAATGTTCGGCCACGCATAAATGCTAACGGTATCACCTCCACCGTTCCGTTGTCCAAATACTTCGCATATTTATCTGCCGGAATCATATCCAACAAAGCGTCATACAGCGGTCTTAAGTATGGATCGATTTTTTCTTTTAAGTCTCCGGGTAAAAAGCCTAGACTTTCTCCAGCTTCTACTGCCGGTCTGGCCAAAATAATTTTCCGCACCTCCTTTTTCTTCAAAGCGCGAACAGCCATTGCCACTCCGGTGTAGGTCTTACCCGTTCCGGCAGGCCCAATTGCAAAAACGATGTCGTTTTTTTCAACGGCACGAACCAGTGCTTTCTGATTTTCAGTTCTAGGCTTGATAACCTTTCCTTTTACACCGTGAACCAGTACTTCGGAAGTATACTCGCCGGTGTCTTTGGTGGGTTCTACCTCAGTCTCAAGCAAAACTGCAATCTCGTCGTCTGTCGTGTTGGAATACTGTTTGATTTGTCGGATAACGATAGCTAACTTCTCTTCAAATACCTCGATTTCGCTCAAAGGCCCGCTTACTTTTATCTCATCACCTCTTGAGGTTAGTTTTAGTTTGGGGAACCGCTTGCGAAACAGTTTCAGGTAGTTCTTGCTTGTACTGAAGAAAATCGATGGATTGATTTCTTCAACACGGATGATTTTTTCGGTCAAATGAAAGGTCCTTTGTAGTTGTTATTCTGTCCTAAGTTTTATTTTCGTTTCAAATTTAAACGGTTTCCAAAAATTACTCTGGCTTGTTAGCATTAATCACCGACTTTGGGGCAGATTCAGTCTATCCGGCACGTATTAAAGCACGTGTCTTGGCATCGAAAAATACTCCGATATTGGATATCACGCATTCGATAAATGCGAACGATATCAACGAGGCTTCGTATGTCTATCGCTTGGTTGCCGACAGCTTAGAGACCGGAACTGTTATCCTGTTTGGCGTAGATTCCGATCAGCGATACAAGCATGCTGAAGTAATCGCATGCAAGTACAATGGCCACATCTTAATATCATACAACAGTGGCTTGCTGAGTTTAATAGCCGGAAGCGATGCAGATTTTCGAATAATCTGTTCTAGTAAATCGAGACACGCTATTGCATTCTCGACCGACATATCCGAACAGCTTTCTCAGATTATTCAGAACGGAGATATAGACCAGCACCCAACGATTGTCGATAAGCTATACATTAAAAAGCCTTTAACACCCGTTATTCAATCGGATAGGTTAACGGGGACGGTTATATACGTAGACAGTAAGAAAATCAGCCACACGAACATTTCAAGAGCAGACTTTGACTCATTTGTAAATGGTGGTTTTTTTAACATTTCACTGAGTAGACACGAGCGCATATCAAGACTTTCCGAGACCATTGAAAAGTACGAAGGTGGCATGACTTCATGCTTCTTTAATTCCGCAGGTTTTTTGGCAGTGGAGGTATATCGCGATAGCGCCGAAGGAATGTATGGCCTCAATAGAGGTCAAACCATAAGCATTGAAGGGAAATGATTATCAGGCTGGTTAAAATGACATTCCATGCAAGTAATGCTCAAGCTTTTGAGACGTTATTCAGAGAGAGGCATGCAAAAATTGCCGGATTTGAAGGGTGTACCGGGGTTGAATTGCTCAAAGAAATGGAATCCAATGACACAGTCGTTTACTTTACACGTAGTCGCTGGATAGACGACGAAGACCTTCAGCGTTATAGGCAGTCCGATCTATTCAAAGAAACTTGGGAGAAAACCAAAGCTCTCTTTGCCGGTAAACCCGAAGCATGGTCTACCAAAATCGTTGCCTCGCAATTTGAGGATTAGACAGATTAAACTATTATTGTTCGACGAAGACATGACAGGAAAACAGATCAATACAAGAAAACATTTTATCGCAGTGCTCGCACTACTTTTCTCAAGCGTACTATCAGGCTACGCTCAGGTAGATAAAATTGCATTGGCACTGGAAGACAATAATCTAAAGCGAGCTCTAAAAGTTGCGGAGAATTCGGCTGAAGACCCACAGTACAAGAAAAATCCGGAAGTATATTTCTTGCTGGCAGAGACGTATTATCGGATCATGGAGGACGAATTCCTTTCAACCAAATACCCAGATGCGCTGAAATACGGTATCAAAGCATTAGAGAAAGGACGTAGCCGTGCTGATGGCGACTTCTTTCCGGAGTACATGCCCCTCGTAGATAAATACGTGGTTAAGAATAATGAACAAGGCCATCTAGAGTATCGAATAAATAAGTACACAAAGGCGGTAAAAACCTACCAAACGAGTTACGATCTTAATGGAGATATGAAAGCCCTCTATTGGGTTGGGAAAAACTGGTTGATGATGGAAGATACGCTCACGGGTGAGCCATACTTCAACAAAGTAGTTGCATGGAGTAATGAAGAATCTGCAGAGGGCAATGAGGTAGATCGAGTAATGATAGACCCATACGTGTACTTTGCGAACAAGTTCTGGGTAAAAGAACAGTTCGATTCTGCCAATATGTATTTGGAAGCGGGAAGGAAAGTTTTTGGATCAGATGACCAAATTGATTACTTCCTAAAACAAGTGACAAAGCAACAAATTGCAGCTCTCCCACCATCCAGTCTGATGATGGAGAAGCTTCAACGCATTCTCACCTATTTCCCAATAGATACGTTTTTCGTTAAGAAAGAAAACGCGTTGTACCTATACCTTCTGCGAAACAGTTTGGACCAGGGCGACCTCTCTGGGTTTGATACAATGCTCGCTCATTTCGTTATTGAGAAAACTGAGCGTGCTGAGTCCAAAGACTACAACAAGTACAAACAGTACGACCAGTTTATAGACAAAAAGCCGGAGAACGTGGTATGGAAACTAGTAAAGTACTACAATAAGTTTGACCACATCGCGGCTTCTAACCACCTGGCGAACGCATACATTAACAGTACTGCTTCAGACACCACCGAGGAAGCTCGAATCTCGAGGTATGCTGTGATTATTGATCACAGTGCAAAAAGCTATACCCTAAAGCTTGCCAATCAGTTGTTGGTTGATGCTGAAGATCGGTATGGTTCGATGGAAACGTTCACCAACTTACGTAAGTCATTAATCTCTAAGTCGATGACTAAGGAGCTTTCTACCAGCGAGCAGGGTGCTCTTTACGAATTATTGATTGCAGACAATGAAGATTTGAGCAAGATTGACGAAACAGTTCAAGAAAAAATTGTTGACTATGCAGTTGCGCTGGTTCGAGACAAAGACTACGCAGAAGCGAGAATCGTACTTGAACGACATAGAAAAGCACAACCTGATATTGCCATGTGGGACGACAAGCTGGAATACTTAATGAAGCAAGATTTCTACTACAGCTATTACATGACACGTGTGAAAGAAGAGGTTGTTGCTGGTCAGAAAGTGGGTGGATTTACATGGGACGGCTCAACAGCTATGTGTGAAGAGGGAAGTGTTCCGGATGACATCCAGCAAAAGGTTGAAGACCGTATCAACTACTTTAGAAGACAAGCACGCGTTCCCGAGATTTTCTTGGATCCGGAATTAAACGGTTGGTGTCAAAAAGCCGCCTTGATGATGGAGTCAAACAAATCATT
>CAJXLR010000106.1 GCA_913056425.1 uncultured Bacteroidota bacterium | reverse complement strand
TGTTCGGGCAGCATTAGATCGGGTTCGGGGCAGTTTACCTGAGGAAGCCGATGCACCCAGAATTTGGAAATTCGATCCGAATAACTTTCCCATCGTTATTGTAGGCGCTAATTCCGATATGAACTTATCGGATCTAACGCTCACTCTAGAACGTGAAATTACTCGACGTTTCGAACAAATCAACGGTGTGGGATCCATCGATATTTGGGGAGGAATCAATCGCCAAATTAAGGTGGACATCAAGCGGGACCGACTCATTGCCAGTGGTCTATCAACCCAACAGGTACAGCAGGCCATTGCCCGAGAAAACACCAACCTTCCAGGTGGAAACGTCAATTTAGGAACGCAGCGACTCTATGTCAGAACCCTAGGCGAATACGAAAATATAGACGAAATACGTCGCACCGTTATCACCACCATCGATGATAAACCCATTCGAGTTGGAGACGTAGCGGAAGTTAGTTTTGGGTATCAAGATTTAGACCGCTTAGTAACCATCGATCAAAAACCGATGGTACGCTTTGGCATCCGAAAACAAACCGGAGCCAATACGGTTGCGGTTGTAGTTCCGTCACCTGCTAAGTCAGCAGTTTTACTTGCCACTTCCTTAACCATTTGGGCGCCCATGTTTTCTACAGGGTTCTTTAGTTCAATCTCTTTGGCAACGCTGACTCCGTCTTTTGTTACGTTTGGAGATCCGAATTTCTTATCGATTACTACGTTACGACCTTTTGGTCCTAGCGTTACTTTTACTGCGTTTGCAAGTGCGTCAACGCCACGACGAAGACCGTCACGTGCGTCTACATTAAAATGAATTTGTTTGCTCATCTTGTTTCTTGTAAATAATTAGGTTAGAAAAATTAAACGATTGCAAGAATGTCAGACTCGCGCATCATCAAATAATCGGAGCCTTCTACGTTCAACTCAGTTCCTGAGTACTTTCCATAAAGAACTAGGTCGCCCGGTTTAACAGTTGTAGGCTCGTCTTTTTTTCCTGGCCCTACTGCTACTACGGTACCACGTTGAGGTTTTTCTTTCGCTGTATCCGGAATGTAGATACCTCCGGCGGTTTTCTCTTCTGCTGGCGCCGGTTCAACTAGAACACGGTCTGCTAAAGGTTTAATATTCATTTTTTTATCTAACTGAATTGGTTACCTCGCCTATGTCACAATGTGTGCCAATACGGTTAGAAGCAGAAGATGGCGAGAATTGACTGTCAATCTGGGGTCAGATTGTCAGTTCTCGTGTCAGTGCGACTGACAAATTACTCAGCTGGTTGGTCACCTGCTGGCTCAGAAGGATTTGAAGCAGGATTCATATTTGGTGTCGCAGGAGGTGTTGCCGGCGTGCTTGGTAAGTCACCCGCTTCAATTTTGTCCTGAATTACTGAACGCTCTGTTGCATTCGTTGACGACACAAATAGGTTACTCGCGAGAGATAAAACTAACAAGGCAACAGCTAGTCCCCAGGTAAGTTTTTCAACCAATTCGTTTGTACGCTTAACGCCCATAATCTGGTTACCGGCTGAAAAGTTTGAAGCAATTCCTCCACCTTTAGGCTTTTGAATAAGTACAATCAG
The DNA here is from genome assembly GCA_913056425.1 of uncultured Bacteroidota bacterium. Lineage (GTDB taxonomy): Bacteria > Bacteroidota > Bacteroidia > NS11-12g > UBA9320 > UBA987. The sequence goes on along the minus strand of CAJXLR010000106.1, from coordinate 4,602 downwards.
TGTAAGGGCTACACAAACAATGATGATTATGGTGATTATGATTGAGTACATTACGAATCTATTGAGTGCTCTTTTTTGATTTTTTCTATGAGGGCTGCAAAATACGTCATCTTTTCGGGATTTTGCAAGCGCAGAATATCGAGTATTTCTAAGGCTTTTTCTGGTCGACCTTGCTTTAAATGTAAGTTGGCTAACGACTCAGAAACCAGTTTGCTTTCCGGACTGGATTCGTCCGATTGATAAACCTCTGTTCTATCTATGTCTGTACGAATTTTGGATATACGCGGCCTGTTTTTTATAAAGTTCTCCAGCAACGCAGCCGCTTCTTCAGTCATCTGAAGTTTCCGTGCTTTTGGTGCAGTTGGTTCTTCCTTGTGATCCATACTGTCTAGCCAAGATAAGAAGTCTTGTCTGTCCGGTTCGGTCTGCTCTTGCTCAGCAAGCTTCGGTAATTCGGTTAGTGGGTCATATACTGGAGTCGGGTCTGGAGCCTCAATCAATTCATCATCATCGTCTACGAGAGCGCTCAGCTCTTTCAGTGGGTCGTATACAATTTGAGGAGTTTCATCTTTCGCTTGAGCTTCTTCGATGGGTTCATTCGTCGACTCAGGTTCTGTCTTCGAATCAACTTCTTCCACTACCTCTTTATGTGATTCTGTCAATTCTACAACAGCACTATTATCATCGCTAACGGTAGCGTCATTTTCAACCGTCTCCGGTTGTGTTATATCGCTTCCTTTGTCACTTTTATTAGATGAAATTTCCTCGTCTTTATCAGTCGCCTCTTCTGATGGTAATTCGATTGGCTTTGATGCTACCTCAGGTATTGTTGGCTGTTCCTCCATTGTACTTGGAGCGAACTTCGGTTGCCCCTCGAACTCAACGATATCATGCATGAAATCATAGAGTTGTTCACGATCACCGGAATAAAGCGAAGCGCATTTTAGTGCTTTTTTTAGACCAAACTTCTTGTCGTTGTGTAAGCACTTGGCCTCCAACGTGTGTAACGCACTAAACCAGGGATATTCCTTCTTCCACTTAGCCAATTCAGACAACGATTCGCTGTTTATCTCGCGATATCCTTCAAGAAGAGATATGACTTTTCGAGCATCCATTTACCAGTTCAATGCAGCTTTGTTAAATACTTCTTGTGCGAGGTTATCGGTTATCGACTCAATCAAGGAGGCTTCCACATCAGCCAACGAAGTGTTGGCGTCAAAGTCTTCAAATTGCGTAAATCGCTGATCAAATTCCAGGTTAGGTGCTTTCTCACTAACCATTTTCATTCGAACAGTGATTGTAAGTCGGTTTTTTGAAGCTGTGGAGTTGTCCGAAGCTCCCACAGGCGCCACGGAGTAATTAATTACCTGTCCGGTAATATCAAAGTCTCCTCCTTCTTCCAACAGGTTTAGTTTGGTTTGACTTATAAAGAGGTTGCGCAGTTTATCTGTTAATGTCGGACTCAATGTAGGTGCAACCACAGGTGCATTGTTTTCAACGAAAGCAACACTAACTGTTTCAATTTCAGGTGGAATGGAAATTCCTTTTAGCGAATAAAACCCACAACCGGTTATACTCAGTACAACTAACGCTATAACACCCGATTTAATCCAATTCATATTGTTTGATTTTACGGTATAAGGTGCGTTCGGAGATGCCAAGGTCTTGCGCCGCCTTTTTGCGTTTACCGTTGTTTCTCAGTAAGGCTTTGCGGATGAGTTCTTCTTCTTTGTCCTCTAAGGATAAATTCTCTTCAAGGCTTACAGATTCCTCAGGTTCTATGATGTAGTCATGGTGATCTGAGTCGATCGCTGTTGATGCTTCACTGGAGCGATGGATGGTTAAAGCGTTCGCTTCGGATTCACTTGCTTCAGATAAAACACGTTGAATAATAGCTTCATTGCCTTCAACAATCTCCTCGCGAGAGTTGCTTTTCTTCAGAAGTTCAAGGACGATTTTCTTTAAATCTGTCATCTCGGTCTTCATGTCGAATAAGACCTTGTAGAATATATCGCGTTCGGAGAAGTCACTGCTTCCACCTCTTGAAGACGACGTGCTCAAAGCGGGTAAGTTCGATTGAGTTTGAGGGAGATATTTCCGAAGGATTTCTCCGATTACCAGGTGGTCTTGCTCCAAAACCGCAAGTTGTTCTGTCAGGTTCTTCAACTGGCGGATATTTCCGGGCCAGTTGTAATTAACGAGTAATTGCTCAGCATCCTCGCTGAGCTCGATTTCTGGAGAATGGTACTTGTCGGCTAAATCACTTGCAAACTTCCTGAACAGCAAATAAACGTCTTGCGGACGTTCGCGTAATGGCGGTACTTTGATCGGAAGCGTTGATAGCCTGTAGTATAAGTCCTCCCGGACTGTTCCGTTTTGGATTTCTTGAAATAAGTCCTTGTTGGTTGCTGTAATTATGCGGACATCTGTTTTCTGAACCTTTGACGATCCTACTTTGATAAATTCACCATTTTCCAGTAAGCGCAGTAATCTGGATTGCGTTTCGAGTGGTAGTTCTCCAATTTCGTCCAAGAAGATGGTTCCTCCATTTACGGTTTCGAAATAACCTTTTCGATTATCTATAGCTCCGGTAAATGCGCCTTTCTCATGCCCAAAAAGTTCAGAGTTGATTGTCCCTTCCGGTATTGCACCACAGTTAATAGCGATGAACGGACCGTGTTTACGGTTGCTTAGTTGATGGATGATTTTCGAAAAAGACTCTTTACCAACGCCACTTTCACCTTGGATATAAACCGTAATATCGGTTGGAGCGACCTTCACAGCTGTCTCCAACGCATAGTTTAGTCGTGGTGAATTCCCAACAATTCCGAATCTGTTTTTTATCTGTTGCAGGTTCATAGGTTCACGGCTTCCTCTTCAATTTGAATGCCATTCATGGTTTTATTCAAACCAACTGCCTTTCCAATTAAGCTGGTTGTGGTTGATTTTTCGATGATCACGTCAACATATTCACCTTTCTTGTAATTCTCCTTTGGGAAGATGGTTACAATGTGTTGATCGCACTTGCCCATCCAGTCGTCTTTAGATCGTTTGGACTCAGCCTCAACAAGAACCGTAACTACCTGTCCCTCACGAGCCTTATTCTTTTTTCGTGAGATTTCGTTTTGTAAATCGATAATCTCAGTTAGTCGACGTTTTTTTACATCCAATGGTACATCATCAGCAAACTTTCTAGCAGCCAAAGTTCCCGGTCGTTCCGAGTAATAATACATGTACGAGAAATCAAACTGAGACCATTCCATCAAGGACAGAGTGTCTTTGTGCTCTTCCTCTGTTTCCGTACAGAAACCTGCTATTATGTCGCAACTAATAGCACAATCCGGTATAATCTCACGGATGCGTTCCACTTTTTGCATGTACCATTCTCGGTCATACGTTCGGTTCATTTTATCAAGAATCCGAGAATTCCCTGACTGTGCCGGTAAGTGGATGTAGTTACAAACATTCTCATACTTCGCCATTGCGTAAAGCACATCATCGGTTATGTCTTTTGGGTGTGACGTAGAGAAACGCACTCGTAAGCTTGGATCAATCTGAGCTACCATTTCAAGCAGCTTAGCGAAATCAACGGCATGTTCACGCTCTTCATCGGTTAGCTTCTTGAAGTCTTTCTTCGGGCCACCGCCGTACCACAAGTAACTATCTACGTTTTGGCCCAATAGTGTGACTTCCTTGTAACCTGCTTCGAACAATTCTCGTGCTTCTCGCACAATGGTTTGTGGGTCTCTACTGCGTTCGCGGCCTCGGGTGAAAGGAACCACGCAAAAGCTACACATGTTATCGCAGCCTCTCATGATACTGATAAAGGCGGTTACTCCATTGCTGTTGAGCCTGGTAGGAGTAATTTCTGCGTATGTTTCTTCAAGAGAAAGCAAAACATTGATGGCTTTTGCACCGTCATCTACTTCCGCAACCAAGCCGGGTAAGTCTCTATAGGCGTCTGGTCCAACAACAATGTCGACAAGCTTTTCTTCTTCCATAAGCTTGTCTTTCAGTCGCTCGGCCATACAGCCAAGTATGCCAACGATAAGCTCATTGTTACGTTTCTTGTTTCCTCTTAGCTGAGTGAGTCGGTTTCGAATCCGCTGTTCGGCATTATCTCGAATCGAGCAAGTATTGATGAATACAATGTCTGCATCATGTTCATCGTTAGTTGTGGCGTAGCCGTTTTCCGCCATAATGGTTGCAACCACCTCGCTGTCCGCGAAGTTCATTGCACACCCGTAGCTCTCAATGTATAGTTGTTTCTTGTTTACTGTGGCCATGGTAAAATGAAGAACGCAAAGATAATGAAGCGTGTGACAATTTGGCAGATTGTATAAGCCTTTCGTCAAACAATCGGTGAATTTAGATTACAACTCTTATATCGACTATTATTGAACCAAATTTATTGAAGAAATGAAAAAATCTGCTGAAAACTTTATCTGGTTGCCTCAAAAAATGATCAAAAAGCATGGGCAGCTGCCCTTTGGCACCGGCACTGGTGCCGGTACAAAGAAAACGGACCAAGGGCTGCAGGCAGCAGCACAAAGTGGGGCAACATGGCTGCTGCTCTGTAGCTGCGGCAGCCATGTTGCCACA
>CAJXLR010000105.1 GCA_913056425.1 uncultured Bacteroidota bacterium | reverse complement strand
ATTGATGGATATATCTTCCGAAAGGAAGTCATAGTAATTCGGCACAAATGAGGTAGCCAAGTACACCAACTTCTTTTTCTTCTCGAACAAATCGAGGGACAAAACATGTTGATACTGACGAATGGATTCGAAGTGCCCCATTCCATTATTTCGAATGTGAATGGTTGATGTTCGATTACCGGCATCATGCGTTGCATAGGCGAATTGGTTTGCTTCCGCAAAATCGATGAACGTATTCTTTGTATACGTTGCACCAATATTGGTTGGTGTAGTAACTGTGGTTCCAGTTTGGACATCAACATCCGTCAAATACCAATTTGATCCTGCTGGAGTTACACCTCGAAACTGAGCAAAAGACTGGCTAGCAACCAGCACTCCTGCGATTACAAATAGTTTGGTTAGGTTTTTCATAATCTGAATTTTCGTGAAGTTACGGTTTTTCGACCTACTTACAGATTCTTTATTTGTCAGTTTTCTTCTTTGTTGTTGGTTTTTTGGCAATCGATTCACGCATATCGGTATCGGCTTCGATGTTTCGAAGTTTGTAATAGTCCATTATGCCAAGGTTACCAGAGTTGAAGGCTTCTGCGATCGCTTTTGGAATTTCTGCTTCGGCCAAGATTACTTGAGCACGAGCTTTTTGCGACTCCGCCTTCATTTCCTGTTCGTTTGCCACAGCAAGCGCTCGACGCTCCTCTGCTTTTGCATTTGCCACTTTCAAATCGGCCTCTGCTTGATCGGTTTGAAGCTCGGCACCGATGTTCTTTCCAATGTCGATATCTGCTATATCGATACTCAAAATCTCGAAGGCAGTTCCCGCATCCAGTCCTTTGGTTAATACCACTTTTGAAATCTGATCCGGATTCTCAAGAACAGATTTATGGTCGGCTGCAGAACCAATAGTGGTTACAATACCTTCACCAACACGTGCAAGAATTGTTTCTTCACCGGCACCACCCACCAACTGGTGGATGTTTGCTCGTACAGTTACTCTAGCTTTAGCAATCAATTGAATACCGTCTTTGGCCACCGCAGCAACCGGAGGAGTATTAATAACGCGAGGGTTTACACTCAATTGAACCGCATCAAATACGTCACGTCCTGCCAGGTCGATTGCCGCTGCAAGGTTAAAATCAAGTGGAATATTTGCTTTGTCTGCACTAATAAGCGCCTTGATGACATTGTTTACGTTACCTCCTGCCATGTAGTGCGTTTCAAGATCATTGATCTTTGTCTTAAGACCGGCTTTCACCGAATTAATTTGAGCGTTTACGATGAGTGATGGTGGCACTTTTCGAATTCGCATCAAAACAAGTTGCACAATGCCAACTCGTACACCTGAAACCAAAGCCGTGAACCACAGCCCAATTGGCACAAAGTATAAGAAGACAAAGAGAAATACGAGTATCGCGCCAATGGCGAGTAATAACATCGAGGTATCCATAGGTTATGTTTTTTTGATATAAATTTTATTTCGTTCTATTCTGATTACTTCAATTTTGGAACCGGGTTCCACCGCTTCTCCTTCCGTTACGACTTCAACCTTTCGCCCGTTTAAGACAGCTGTACCTGTAGGTCTTAAGGCCGATAACGACTTTCCGATATCACCTATCTTAGCTATGTCCGCTACGTCTTCTTTTGCCTTAGACATAATGGCATCCTTGGACGCTATTCGTGTCCAAACTCCTGTCTTGAGTGCCAACAAAACGCCTCCTATGGTAATTACACCCACGCCAAACAGCGTTATGTTTCCTACAAAACTATCATAGTGCTGGTACGTTTGGTAAACCCCAAAACTGATGAAGCCCAATCCAATAATGCCTAGCACAATGCCCGGCGTTACCAGAATCTCTACAACGAGAAAAAGTAAACCAATGAGGATAAAGAAGATGATTAGTCCAACTGACATATGCGAATCAATCGGACGCAATTTAAAGAATAAAGCTGTACAGGAGTTTAAAAAAACGAACGCTTAACAAATAAATTTTCTTTGACCAGCGATTCGGACTTCAAATCTCGTGGCAGTAACGATTTCACCGTCTAAATGAGCACACATCTCTGCATCAGATTCAACCGTAACCGTCTGAATGGTTTGGTGCGAAACATAGTTCTTCCCCAAATGCTTCCCCGTCTCAACCAAAGGAATCCTGAAAAGACGACGAACAGGCAACATCGGCTCTATGATAACCAGATCCAACAAACCATCATCCACTTCGCTCTTGGGCGACACTTGAAACCCGCCTCCATATGCTTTTCCATTGGCCACGGAAATCATGAAACACCTGAGTTCACTGTCGTGCTGATCGACTCGAACGCTGTACGTTTTACTTTGATAGAACAACACTTGTTTGAATATTTCAATCCAGTATTTCCATGAAGTAGGGATCACATTCCATCGCCGCAATACGGTTCTTGACGCAACCTCTCCATCGAAACCTATACCCAAGCCGTTCAAAAAGTAACGGTCGTTGCATAACCCAACGTCTACTTCCCTGGTTTTACCCGCAATTAATCGCTCAATACTTGTAACTAACTGCCCCGAAGAGTCAAGTAAATGTGCAAAATCATTTCCACTACCGGCCGGTAATATTTGGTAGGTACAGTTTAATACGTATGTGGCATTTATTACATCATTGATGGTTCCATCACCTCCAATGATTGTAATGACATCAGGTTGTTCTTCAACCGCTTTTTCCTTAATCGTCTTCACGTCGTACTGCCTTGATGTAAGCAGAACTTCGTAGGTAAAATCGCGTTGTTTTAGAGCGCTCTCAAATTGTTGCAACACTCGAACCGACTTTCCTCCGCCGGCTTCCGGGTTACAGACAACTAAGAGTTTCATATTAGAGGTGCGCTACACAGTCGTCCACCATCTCTGCAGACCCCATAATAACAGGTACGCGCTGATGCAGCTCCGTTGGCTCAACTTCCATGATTCGCTGAGAACCGGTTGTAGCCTTTCCTCCTGCCTGTTCGCACAAAAATGCCATCGGGTTGCACTCGTACATCAATCGAAGTTTACCATTTGGTGCTTTCTCGGTTTGCGGATACATAAAGATTCCACCTTTAATCATGTTCCGGTGAAAATCTGCAACCATTGAGCCGATGTAACGAGCCGACATCGAGGCTTCTTTACACTTCTTTAGATAGTCTTTAATTCCTTGAGGGAACTGGTGAAAATTACCTTCGTTGATGGAGTAAATTTTACCGGTAGACGGTGTTTTAAAATCTGGGTGACTCAAGCAAAAATCCCCGATTGATATATCCAGTGTAAAGCCATTTACACCGTTTCCGGTTGTGTAAACCAACATGGTGCTCGAACCATAGATTACGTAACCAGCAGCCACTTGGTTTACCCCTTTTTGTAAGCAATCTTCTTCGGTTGCTTTAGTACCGATTGGTGAAACGCGTCTGTAAATCGAGAAGATGGTTCCAATAACCGCATTCACATCGATGTTTGATGAACCGTCCAATGGATCCATCGCAATAACATACTTTGCATCTGGATTGAGATGCCGGATGTAGTCTTCTTCCTCACTGATAATAGCGCAACAGTCTCCGCCTGCTGTAATGGATGAGATAAATTCGTCGTTTGCAATTACATCTAGCTTTTTTACTTCTTCCCCTTGCACGTTGGTGGAGCCATGAGCTCCCAAGATATCTACTAAACCGGCTTTATTTACATCGCGATGCATCAGTTTGGCAGCTAGTTTGATGTCCCGGAAAATTTTGGATAAGTTACCTGAAGCCCCGGGTGTTTTCTCTTGCTCGTCTGCAATAAACTGACTTAAGGTAACGACTTTGTTTCTTGGTTTCATTGACATGCTGTTCATCATCGTCAGGGCCAGAATTGGCCGTTAAATCGCTACTTTTGTGGCCGCAAATATAATTGTGCAGGTCACAATTTACAGACGACACAATGCTGGTATTCAAATTTGGTGGAGCTTCGGTTAAGGATGCAGATGCAGTTCAGAACGTATCACGCATCTTGGAACGTTATAAGAACGATTCTGTATTGGTAGTAATCTCGGCGATGGGCAAGACTACCAATCTAATGGAAAGATTGGTTGAGTCTTACATGTCGGATATAGACACAACACCCGTTTTAGACGAACTAAAACAGTTTCACCGAGACATTGTTGACAACTTGATGGGTGACAAGGCGTCTTCGTTTTATGAAGTTGAGAACCTCTTCATCGAATTGGAATGCACGCTAGACACCGATTTACGAAAAAACGGATACGACTTCGTTTACGATCAAATTGTTCCGTACGGAGAGTTGATTTCAACTCGGATTGTTAGTCAGTATCTGAATCAAAATGGATCTACCAGCAGATGGCTCGATGCTCGCAATTTCGTTGTCACATCTTCTGACCATCGACGCGGACGCATTGATTGGGACACCACTCAGAACTTAATCAGCAAGCGAGCCAAAAAGCTCATCGAGAAACAGCTTACCATAACGCAAGGATTCATCGGCCGAACGTCAGAAAATACAACCAGTACACTCGGTAGAGAAGGTAGTGACTATACTGCGGCGATTTTCGCTTACTGCTTGGATGCAGACTCTGTTACCATATGGAAGGACGTACCCGGTGTAATGAATGCCGATCCTAAACGATTGAATGAGACTAAGCTACTCCCAGATATTTCGTTCAAAGAGGCTATTGAGTTGGCGTACTACGGTGCTTCTGTAATACACCCAAAGACCATTCAGCCACTGATGCGCAAAGCAATCCCTCTTTATGTTCGGTCATTTGTAGATGAATCTGCTCCAGGTACAACGGTTCAAGACCATGGTCTAAATGAGGTTATTAAAGTACCTTGTTACATTTTCAAAGACGACCAGATTATGATTTCATTGGCGTCGAAAGACTTTGCATTTATCGTAGAAGACAATTTGAGTCACATCTTTAGTGCTCTTGCAAGAGCCGGCATTCAAATCAATTTGATGCAGAATACGGCTATCTCTTTCGCCATTTGTGCCAACAATGACCCACGCCGAATCGCAGAGTTCAAATCCATTATCGGCGATGATTACCACATGGAGGTTACTGAAAAACTGCAGCTCCTAACCGTGTTTAATCCAATTGAAAACAATGGTCTTTCTGATATTACCTCAGGCAAAAACAAATTATTGGAGCACCGGACGAAAAACGCTTTGCAGCTTATCCTTCAATAGCGAACGTTGCATTCACCTTGTAAGAAATGGTGATGTTTTTGAGCTCGGTTGCTGAGTTACCTGCGTTTCCACTTTTTTCCATAGTAACATTTGATCGATACATCACGGGTGGTTGGTAGCCGTATTCACTTTCGTTAATCATTAAAACCTTGCCGCATTTCTCGTCTAAGGCTTCCAGCACGTATTTGGCCTTTTCCTGAGCATTTTTCAACGCTTTAATTTTTACTTCCTTCTTTAGTTCTTCCATGCGTGAGTGCTTCAACTCTTTAATGTACATGGATGATACACCTCTAGAGTCTACACTCTTCATGACAGCATCTAGAATGGAAAAATCGTTTATGGTTATATGCAGAACCTTTGAAATCAGAAACTCCTTGCCCGCTTGCCTGTAATAATTACCTGCAGCCCCGACCTTGATCTGATCCTCGGTGATTCCGTGTTTCTTCAGAGTTGAAAGTACTTCAGGTTCGATTTTGGACAACGGCACTTTAGTTTTGTAATCCTCGTACTTCATCCCTTTGACAAATTCTTCCTCCCACTATTCCTTGATGGTGAGAGAGAAAACAATGATGTCCGGTTCAATTTCCATCTCTGCGCTTCCGGTCACATTTATCGTTCGTGTATTCAAGTTTGTGCTGTCGCTCATATTTTTAGTGGTATTACAGCTCGCCATAGCCAGGCCTGCTGCCAAAAGTAAGCTAGTTGTTGTGATTGATTTCATGTTAGATTTCTTTATCGTCTTTAAAATTTAAAATAAACATAATTTCCTTTTTAACATAAAAAAATTGGTATACTAACTCAAACAATCATAAACATTTATGGCATGAATAAAATTATATTGATGTGAATTTCTAAATCTACGTTCATCATTCAGTCTTCACCTGGTGCAATAATTAAAATTTATTTCGAGTTGCATATCTTTGCATGTTTTTCCAGCTGTTCCGTATCCGTGAAAATCTTTTCACAGCTTTGGCACGTGATGTGTTTCTTCCCTGTGTGAGTTTT
>CAJXLR010000104.1 GCA_913056425.1 uncultured Bacteroidota bacterium | reverse complement strand
TTCAGCCGTTGCCAACTCTGGTGTTATGGTTCCTGCAGAAATTAAACGAAGTCGCATTACGTCATCATCGTCGCCTGTCTTCTGCTTTACAGTTTTCGTTGCAATGTTTACCAACCAAGGAACGAACGCTAGCATAATCAATACATTGAGTAGGTTAAATGATGTATGGAATGCCGCCAAGCCAAACTCTATCCCGTCCTTCGAATAAATGTCTGCAAAACCCATTGCCTGCGTAACTTTAGCAAGCATCGGTAAGAAGAAAGGCAGTATCAACACCATCCAAGTTACACCAATGACATTAAACAAAGAGTGAATACGGGCTGATCGCTTCGCTGCAGTATTTCCGGCTAGGGACGCAATCTCAGCAGTAATGGTAGTTCCTATGTTCTCACCCAAAATCATTGCCACTGCGACATCCAATGGCAACCAACCTTGTGAACACATTGTTAGGGTTATGGCCATTGCCGCACTTGAAGATTGTACAACGATTGTAAGAATCGTTCCAACAAGCACAAAAAGAAGTCTCGACCAAATACCATAATCCGCGAAGTCTTTTAAAAACTCTAACACGTAGGGGTTGTCTTTTATATCGGGAACGCTCTGTTTTAAGAATGAAAGGCCAAGGAAAAGAATTCCAAACCCTACCAGAAATTCACCCCAATACTTCAGCTTACCGGCTTTGGAGAAAAGCATAGGTACACCCAAAGCAAAAATCGGTACTGCGTAAGCTAACGAAGCTAGATTAACCTTCACGTGCATGAACGAAATCAACCAGCCGGTTATGGTTGTACCAATATTCGCGCCCATCATGATACCCGCAGACTCAACCAAAGTGAGTAGGCCAGCATTTACAAAGCTTACCGTCATAACGGTAGTTGCCGAGGAGGACTGAACCAACGCTGTGATTAAGAATCCGGTAAGAACTCCCAGGTACCTGTTTTTGGTCATGTTGCGAAGTATTTGCCGCAACTGTGTTCCTGCTGCCCTTTGAATTCCCTCGCTCATCATCTTCATCCCGTAAATGAAGAACGCTAGCGATCCTAGAATGGTGAGAATATTAGAAATGCCGAAATCCATCCAGTTTTAATTCGTGTTCGTGGTTGGTTTGGCAAAAGAACGAAATATACACCGAGTTCCAATCAAAACCTCATGTTAACTTAATGTTACGACCGGTTAATTTCACTTTCTACTTTATAGCTTGTACTGACGATCGCAATTGTTTAAACATATCCACACCATGTTTTGCGAATTTGAATAGCTTCACCGATGGCTCTCCTCCAAATCGGTCATCAAAATGAATGTTTACCCAATGTATACCAAAATGTTTCTGCTGATATGTACTAATGAGCACATTGGCCAAATGAAAGTCTTTTGGTACGCGATCGACAATTCCTTTTAAAGTATCCGCATGCATAAATCGGTATGGGATATTTGCATCTCTAACCCATACTCCTGTAGCAGCCCAAATGAATGTGCTCACGATTCTTGAAATAAAGAACCGTTTCCACCCATCATCACGTGTTTTTCGGAAACCGTAGACCAGTTTTCTCCCTTCACTCGCATCTACAACCGACTTGAAGTATTTGGGGTTACATTGACCATCAGAGTCCATTTGGAAAACCCAATCCGCCCCATTTTCAAGAGCTAATTGATACCCATAAATGCATGACTGACCATGTCCCGTGTTGTCTTTATCAATTACCCGTATTTCCGGATGTTTCGAGGCATAGTCATTCATTATATCAATGCTCGAATCCTTGGACCCGTCATTGATTATGCAAAACACAAAGTTTGGCAGAACCTCCTTGAATACGGGCAACCACGAGTCTACAACGTGAGACAAAGAGGCCTCTTCGTTGTATACAGGCATAATTATCCAAACATGGTCATCCTTCTTCATTTATTTGTTCTTAAAATTTGTGAATGATTAAAGTGGGATATTCCCATGTTTCTTTTTAGGCAGTGTATCTACCTTGTTTTCTAGCATCTTGAAGGCCTTGATCAACTTTGTTCTGGTTTCTTCAGGCAAAATAACCTCATCTACAAAGCCTCGTTCTGCTGCACGGTAAGGGTTGGCGAATATGTCTGCGTATTCCTTTTCTTTCTCTTTCCAAGCTTCTTCAGGGTTATCTGCCGAGGCAATCTCGCGCTTAAAAATAATTTCAGCTGCACCCTTTGCACCCATAACGGCAATCTCAGCACTTGGCCACGCGAAATTCATGTCTGCTCCAATGTGTTTTGAGTTCATAACATCATAAGCACCACCGTAAGCTTTTCGCGTAATTACGGTAATTCTTGGTACGGTAGCCTCACTGAATGCATATAAAAGCTTGGCACCGTTCGTGATAATTGCATTCCATTCCTGATCGGTTCCGGGTAGGAAACCTGGAACATCTTCAAAAACAAGAAGCGGGATATTGAAAGCATCGCAAAAGCGAACAAATCTCGCACCCTTTTGGCTCGATTTTACATCAAGCACTCCTGCTAGGTAAGCTGGTTGATTAGCAACCACACCAATACTTCTACCTGCCAGTCGCGCAAAACCAACAACTATGTTCTCCGCAAAGTCTTTATGTACCTCGAAGAAGCTACTTTCATCAATTACACCATCGATTACGTCTCGAATGTCGTAAGGAAGATTCGGATTATCCGGCACGATGTCTTTGAGCACCTCACGCTCCTCATCACCCAATTCATATTCGGTCATTGGGGCATGCTCCTCACAATTCTGAGGCATGTAACTCAACATGGAGCGCAGTTGATCTAACAACACCACCTCATTAGCAGCCGTAACATGTGCAACTCCTGACTTTGTACTATGAACTGAGGCTCCACCTAAATCCTCAGATGAGACTTCCTCATTTGTTACCGTTTTGACAACGTTTGGACCAGTTACAAACATGTACGAAGTATCTTGAACCATCATGATAAAATCCGTAATGGCCGGACTGTAAACAGCGCCACCCGCGCATGGTCCCATTATTGCCGATATCTGCGGCACTACCCCACTTGCAAGTGTGTTTCGATAGAAAATATCTGCATAACCACCCAGAGAAACAACACCTTCTTGAATCCGCGCACCACCGCTATCGTTCAAGCCAATAACCGGTGCACCATTCTTCATGGCCATGTCCATGATTTTACAAATCTTTTCAGCGTGTGTTTCTGAAAGAGACCCACCAAACACCGTAAAATCTTGAGAAAACACATAGACTAAACGACCGTCTATGGTTCCGTATCCGGTAACGACACCGTCGCCTAGAAAGTGTTTTTTATCTAGTCCAAAATCAGTGCTTCGATGTTTCACAAATGCACCCACTTCTTCAAATGAATTCTTATCTAAGAGGTATTCTAATCTCTCCCTTGCGGTAAGCTTTCCTTTGCTGTGCTGGGATTCAATTCGTTTTTCGCCACCACCCAAGGAAGCTTGCTCCCTTTTGGCAATTAATTTATCACGTCGCTCTTGCCTATCCATCTTTGTTCAACTCTGTTAATAGTTCATCCGTTAATTCCAAGTTGTGATAAACGCTGTTTACATCATCGTCTTCCTCGAATTTCTCAACTGTGCTAAGAACCTTTTGAGCCGATTCAACATCAAGTGCTGTGGTGTTATTTGGAATCCGTTGTAGTTCTTGACTACTTGCTTCCAGTCCAACCTCTTCAAGCTTCTTTTGCATGTTTCCAAAGTCTTCAAAAGATGTGGTTACCATTACTGACTCATCGGTTTTCTCGATGTCTTCTGCACCACCTTCAATTAAATGCATCTCAATTTCGTCTTCATCTTTACCATCTAGCTGATTTAGGGCAATCGTAAAAATCCCCTTCTGGTCAAAAATGAAACTGAGTGAGCCATTGGTCCCTAAACTTCCACCAGACTTCGTAAAAATTGATCGGACATTCGCAACTGTTCGGTTGATATTGTCCGTCATCGCCTCGACAAAGATTGCAATACCACCGGGGCCATAGCCCTCATATGTCACGGGTTGAAGATTTGCACCTTCCCCACCAAGACCTTTCTTGATGGCACGCTCCATAGTGTCTTTTGGCATGTTCGCACCTTTCGCGTTTTGAATTGCTAAACGCAAAGCCGGGTTGGTGTCCGGATCTCCTCCACCATCGCGTGCCGCGATTGTTATCTCCTTTATAACACGTGTCCAAACCTTTGCCCGCTTAGCATCTTGTGCTGCTTTGCGGTGTTTAATGTTTGCCCATTTACTATGACCTGCCATACTAATTGAATCGTTGGTGCAAAATAAGTCGGATTGTCCTAAAACAAAAAGCCCCGACAACCGCAGTTATCGGGACTTTTTGATTGATGTATTTCGCTTACTGTGCGATTTGTAATTTCTTAGTTGATTTAACCTCACCAGTGGTAACTTCAACAACGTATAAGCCTGCTTCAAGTGATGAAACGTCCATTGTGGTTGTAAAGCTTCCAGCTTCTAGAGTCTCTTCCGCCACTAAACGACCATTCAAATCATATACGCGTACAATTGTGTTTGCACTCGCATCTGATAAGTTCACGGCAACTTTAACTTGGTCAGTAGCTGGGTTAGGAGATATGGTAATATCGTTTGCTTCTGTTACATCAGACACACTTACACCCCACCCTTGTGGGTTGTACCACACTACATTTTTCTGGGCAATGTTGTTTGCGGTCCCCGGAGAAACCTCCGCAGTAATTGCATCCGAACCATTATTTCTGATGTACGAAACAAAGGCTAACGTGATGTTAACTGAAGACCGAACATATGAAGTCGTGCTTAAATTTATATTTAAATGCATGGTGTCTCCGCTATTGATTCCACGGTTCATGACTCTGAATGCAAACTGTTGAGCAGATGGGTAAGCAAAAACAAGTTGCTGACCAGCCAATGCGGCTAGTTGATACAACAAAGTGTCGCCAGATTTAACATCATCCGTCCCATTATTCTTTAAAACTACTTTCATGGCGATGGCAGTACCGGTTGACGCGTCACTGTTAAGTTGAGTTGGCTCAACAATTTCCTCCACAGACCAATCAATCGTACGCTGACCGAAGGCATTACCAGCGGCTACGAACGCTAACAAACATAATACGTATACTTTTCTCATTGTTTATAAATTGAGGGAGCAAGTTCCGCAAATTTTTGTCAGAATACAAACTCGATTATTGAAATATTGCCTCCAAATCTTCAACGGAAACCTGTTTCAGATACGATTCCTCCGTTTGTATAAGTTGATTGCTTAATTCCTGCTTACGTTTTTGTAACCTGAGAATTTTATCCTCTACGGTGTTCTGACTTATAAATTTATAGCTGAATACACGCTGTGTCTGACCAATTCGGTGTGTTCTGTCTATCGCTTGGTTTTCTGCCGCCGGATTCCACCATGGGTCTAGCAAAAACACATAGTCCGCAGCAGTCAAATTCAAACCAAAACCGCCGGCTTTGAGTGAAATCAAGAACACTCGCTTTTGACCATCTTGAAACAACTCCACCTGCTTTATCCGTTCTTTCGAATTTACCGATCCATCGAGATAGCAATATTCAATACCCATCAATTCGAGGTATGTCTTCACCAATCGCAAATGACCAACAAATTGAGAAAATATGAGCAAGGTGTGATTATCCTCCAACGCCCCGGTAATCATTTCTTTGATGTATTCAAACTTGCCTGAACTATGCTGATAGTTCTCATCGTCTAGCACCGGATGGTTGGCAATCTGTCTCAACTTCGTAAGACCTGTAAGAATCTGAATCTGAGATTTTGAAACTCCCCGCTCCAAGACAGAATCCAAAATAATGTTTCTGTAGGTCGACTTGATTTTCTCGTAAATGTCCTGTTGTTCATCCGTCATAACGCAGCGAACAATCTGCTCTGATTTGGGCGGTAAATCGCCGGCTACCTGCATCTTGGTTCGCCGCATTACAAAAGGTTTGATAATACTTCGCAGTTGCTCTATTCGAACTTCATCACTATCTTTTTGGATAGGCTTAACAAATTCTTGTTGAAAGAACCGATGATTACCCAAAAGACCCGGGTTAACAAAATTCATCTGACTCCATAACTCTTCCAAACGATTTTCAATAGGTGTACCACTCATCGTCAATTTGAATTTTGAATTCAATGAAAATGCCGCAATAGCTGTCTGACTTTTTGGATTTTTTATAGCTTGGGCCTCATCTAAAATGATAACAGACCAGTCAATTGACTTTAAT
>CAJXLR010000103.1 GCA_913056425.1 uncultured Bacteroidota bacterium | reverse complement strand
TGGGTTGGTCATGAGTAGGCGAAATGTGGAGTTTGACGAGATAGAAGCGAAAATCCTTCATACTGTGTTTGACCAAACGAGCGGTAATAGATACTGGGATAAAAACAATTAAACAATGAGAAAAAGATTAGTAGCTGGAAACTGGAAGATGAACACAGATTTAAACGATGGTTTCCGTTTGTTAAAGGATATTCTAGACGAAATAAGAGAGAAGGAGTTGGAGAATTCCGACGTTCACATATATGCACCTTTTACACATCTTAAAGTTTTTGCAAATACCCTAAACGGTAGCGGTATTTTACTTGGAGCTCAAAATTGTCACCATGAAACCTCAGGGGCATTCACCGGAGAGATATCTACGGATATGCTGGCTTCTGTTCCGGTTGGCGGAGTACTGGTTGGACATTCTGAACGCAGACAGTATTTTGGCGAGACGAGTGAGCAACTTCGAGGGAAAATTGAGCAAGCTTTAAACTCTGATCTTTCAATAATCTATTGTTTTGGGGAGACTCTCGAGGAACGAGAATCTGGCAGTCACTACGATGTAGTTGAGCAACAACTTCGAAGTGTATTGTCTGGTTTGCCTGCTGATGCTTGGCAACACATCACTTTAGCTTACGAACCTGTTTGGGCTATTGGGACGGGCAAAACTGCCACAGCAGAACAAGCACAGGAAGTGCATGCACACGCCCGAGGTGTTTTAGCTGATATTTCATCAGCTGAGGTCTCGAACAGTATTAGGATTTTATACGGTGGTAGTGTAAAACCTAATAATGCAGCGGAGCTCTTTGGGCAAGATGACATCGATGGTGGGTTAATAGGTGGAGCATCTTTAAAAGCCGACAGCTTCGCGGACATCGTGCGTGCTTAATTCCATTTTACTGAACATCTTTTTATAGAGCATACTTACAATCCAATTGGAGCTTTCTCAGTATTGCTGATGGTTTGCAGGCTTTGAGTAAATTCGGGCTACTTTTTGTATTCATTACATGAATCAAAATAGGAGCTTATGAAATTTAAAATTTACCCCTCATCGTATTTACTTTTCCTTCTCGCGGCTACCGCATTTGTTTTGTCGTCTTGCTCAACGGGCAAGAACAAATTTGAACAAGGAGATTATGACACGGCGACGTTACAAGCGATAAAACGCCTTAGAAGTAATCCGGATAACAAAAAGGCTCGTCGTTATCTGCCTTTGGCATACGAACATGCTCTAGAGTTTCACAAAGATCAAGTCTCACAATTAAGCTTGTCAACAGACCCGATGCGCTTTGATGAAATAGTGTCTCACTATGAAAAGCTTAATGGCCTTTATAACCAAATAAAAACTTGTCCGGCTTGCATGAAACTAGTGCCTTCTCCAGAGCTTTTTCAGGACGAGCTAGTTGCAGCAAAACTAAGCGCGTCAAAGGCACATTTTGCTGTAGGACTCGACTTGTTGGGCAATGGCGACAAGGAGTCGGCACGAAGAGCTTATGAGTCCTTTATGACTGCGAGAACTTATACGCCGGAATTCGATAAAATTGATGACTACATTGATAGCGCTCTTGTGGCGGGTACTGTAGTTGTTTTAATCGAAGATATTCCAATTCATTCAAGACAGTTGCAGTTGAGCAATATGTTTTTCCAAAACTCGATTTCAGAATATGCACAGCGATTGAATTACAGGTTTGTTCAGTTTTATTCACAAGCACAACTCGACGTCGCTGGACTTGTTCCGGACGAGGTTATTGTTATGGAGTTTGACAATTTTAATCTGGGTCAGGTTACGTTTCAGGAAAAGACCATACAGTTACTCAAGGATAGTGTTAAAGTAGGAGAGGTTGAGACGAGCGAGGGCAAGAAGCCTGTATATGGTACGGCGAAAGCTGAATACACTGAATTCGTAAAGACATTATCGTCAAGCGGCCTGCTTGACATGCAAATAGTTGATGCTGTTAGTGGACAGACC
The DNA here is from genome assembly GCA_913056425.1 of uncultured Bacteroidota bacterium. Lineage (GTDB taxonomy): Bacteria > Bacteroidota > Bacteroidia > NS11-12g > UBA9320 > UBA987. The sequence goes on along the minus strand of CAJXLR010000103.1, from coordinate 4,276 downwards.
TTACTTCAGCGAAAGTTTCCCGGTACTTACGTTTGGCGCACCGATTGGGCAACATATAAAGGTATGGAGGATGCTTTGACGGACGAGCAGATTGCATCAACAGATAGGAGGGAAGCTTGGCCTCCGGGTCCACAAGAAATGTTTGTGGCGTTTACACAACCTATTCGTGATCAAGTTACGAACGCAATCCGCAGACAATATCGTCACTTGCGGTAACAATCAATAAACACAAACAAAAAAGGCTTCGCATTTGCGAAGCCTTTTTTTATCGTTTTGAATTGAATTGCCTAGCGAACTTTGCTTAGGTCAATTCGACGTGTTCCATAATCAACACCTTCTGGAGCAGAACCTTCCGTGCTGATCGAGAAACGATCGCGTGGAATGTTGTAGTTCGCATTAAGATAGTCAATTATTGCGTTGGTACGTTTGAATGCCAGTTGAGAACCAGACTTACTTCTTACAGCGTATCCGGAAGCAAGAACTTTAAGATCTGGACATGCTTTCATTTTTTCAGCTACTGCATACAGAGCTCCATAGAACTCGGGTTTAATGCGTGAGCTTCCGTTATCAAAAACTACAGCAGGAAGAATAACATCTTCACAATCGCAGTATGCTCCGCCACCACCTTTAACTGCTGTACCTGTACGTGGATTAACCAACACACCAGTTTGAGTTTTTGTATCTTCATCACGATAATCAGGTACGTTGTCGTTGTCAACGTCAACCATTACACCGTCTTTATCTACAATAGCACCTCTTTCAGAAAAAGGCTCAGCGTCGATATTATCCGGTACACCATCCATATCGATGTCTGCTGTTTCACCAGATCCCCAAACCCAGTTTCCTTCTGGAGTTTCGGGTTCTTTATCCCAGTAATCTGCTACACCGTCGTCATCCGTATCAAGTAACATTAAATCTACTTTCTCTTCAAGTTGCTTCATTGAGTCTAGGGTACTGTAGATAGATTCTACTGGGTTTAACCAGTCGTAGTGATCTGTTACTCCATCTTTACCACCTAGTTTGATGCTTCCTTGTACAGATAGCAAGCCGTAAAAGTCGAGAAATCTGTTTCTAAAAGTAGGGAATGAGTATCCGTCTAAGTTGTCAGATCGTGTGTAGTGGTTTTTGTATTCAATTCCAATATCTAACCATTCACCCAAATTTCGTTTAGTCCCAACTCCGAAGGGTACGGTAAAGTTTTGACCTTTATACTTGCTAATAGCATTAACAAAGTTTCCGTTGTTATCGGTTTCTGGGGTGAAGTAATCATCACCGTATTGAGTGTAATACTTGAGAGCATCAGCTTGGTCTTCATACTGTCCTTTTACATCACTCCACAACACACCAAATCCGGTGAGGAAGTAAATCTGCCACTTTCTAAGTGGACGAAGAAAGGAAATGTTCCCAAGTGTTAGATTGGCTGTTACATTAACGTCTTTAAAGTCATTTGTGAAGAAATATGAATCCTCAGACGGTGCTTGGTTACCCGCGTTGAACGTGGTTTCGTTATCTGCACCGGAGGTTGTGTATCTACCTTTATCACCATTACCACTGATGTCTTGATCTTGACGGGATCCTCTCAGCGTTCCAATGTTACCATTAATCTTAATACCAAATGTTTGAGACACGGAGTACTTCGTGTGAAGTCCAAATGCGAATCCTGGTCTAAAGTCGTCGGCATCACCCATGGTGTGTGTTGGGCTTACCTGAAGTCCTACCGACCAACGCTTAGCAGGTCTGAATTTTTCAAAGTAGTTAGTGATTTGTGCTTGTGCCAAATGGCCAATCATCACCGCCGCTAAAACTAACGTGGTTCTAATAAGTTTCATTTTCATTTTAATTTGAGCGTAGCGTTCTTTTTAGCTTGCAAAAATAGACTAGAACGTACGGATTACCAAGTACTTAGCTTGTATACGAGATTATCAGTCTGTTATTATTAAACAAGTTTGGTTGATGTTCGAATAATCCCATGAGATTGGATAGTACGTCTATCATAGAGATTAAATCCTTGTTTCGCTCTTGATTATAGTCGTTGGACCACACTTTTCTCTTAAGCTTTATTGCTTTTTTGAGCTCTGGGGAACTGTCTGTGCTGCTGTCTGAAATCCGCTTCAACTCTTTATCTAGTCTATATTTGAAGCTATTGAAGGACTGCGCAAGTTTTCCGGTTTGTATGTTTTTCGATTCCAATTCAGACTCAATCGTACTCCAAGAATTTTCTAAGTTCGTCACACCACTCAACAGGGTTTTCAATTCCTCCTGATTCCGTTCAACCATCAACTGTTTAAAATTCTCGTCATTTAAGAAAAATGTGTTTAACTCGAGATTAATCTGGTTGAGAGTCTCCTTGTGTGTGGATTTCAGCATAAACGCTGAAGCGCGTATACCTAATTGCGGATAACATAAACCCAGATCCTCCATGAGTCGAGGCATTTCTAACCAGTAAATGAATTCACTGGCGCCACACGTGTAGAGAACATTTGGGAGAATAGCTTGCTGATATGCCGTTCTCATTAATGCGTTTGGACTGAAACGTTCCGGATGCTTGTGCAGAATTTCTTTTATCTCACTCGAACTGATTGTTTTATCCCCAACCTCATACTGATTTTCGGATTCCTCTCGAATCAATTCTCTAGAATTGTTGTCGATTAGAAAATGGTTAACCGATCGAGTATTTATTGGTGCTTTTATGCCCGCTGATTTCATCCTATCTATTTGAAAATCAATATGCAGGGCCGCACTTTTTTCAATGACATCTGCCCGGGTAATTTCTTGATACTTTGTCTTAAGGGTTTTGTCATCGGCATCGAGGATGATGATGCCGGTTTGGCCAAATACTTCATGAAGGATGCTTCTCGTTGCGTCAGCAAATGTTTCACAGGTTTCATAAGCTCTATGACAAGTCTCAAGAAACTGCAAATTACCTGGCGTTCGGTCAATTCGTTCACGCGCCTGTTCAACTAGGGGAAGAATTGACCTAGGATTCAATCTTCCTACAGGTCCTCCATGAGGTGTGTCCCAAGTGTAGGTTTCATTGTAAAGCCGTACCGATTTTATCTCGTCAAAATCATGATCTTCTGTTGCAAGCCAGAAAATCGGTACACAATTTTTGTCTTCTAGTTCTTCGGTAATCCGCTTTGCCTCAGCAACACACGACAATAGTTTGTTTGCCATGAAAAATGGACCCAGAAAAATATGGATTTGCTGACCTGTCGTTGCGGTTACAGTATTTGGTTCACGAAGCTTTTCGAGGTTCGATGATACCGGGGATTCAGTATCTAGTACAATGCCACTTCTCTTATATTGCTCTTGAATTACATCTACCAGAATGTTCCGGTATTCAGCATTAAATCGCCCATCTTTAGTGATTTGCTGAGCGAGTATCGAAACGTTTTGTTCACCTAATAGATCCTTGATAGTTGCATCTTCCCTCAGAAAACGATTTACGGTTTCATTGTAGAAGTCGGTTTTTAAGCCGTCAATAATGTCAAATTCAACTGCCACGTTGTGCTGTACCATATAAGTCAAACTCTTTAGCGCGCTCAATGTTCACTTTGACAAAATCTCCAATCCTAACGTAGTCACCTTCAACGGTAAACAATACTTCGTTGTCAACTTCAGGGGAGTCTGCTTCTGTACGTCCTACGAAAAAATCATCCTCAATGCGATCTACAAGCACATCATAGGTGTTTCCAATTTTTTGCTGATTCAAATCGAAAGAAATTTGTTCTTGTATTTCCATGAGATGACTTGCACGCCGTTCCTTTTCCTCATCCGGAATGTTGTCCTCCAAGGTAAAGGCATGAGTTCCGTCTTCATGTGAATAGGTAAAAACTCCAAGTCGATCAAATTTGTACTCTTGAATAAAGTCACAGAGGTCCAAAAACTCTTTTTCAGTCTCACCCGGATGCCCCACAAGCATGGTTGTTCTTAAGGATATTTCTGGATACTTCCCTTTAATTGTATCCATCAGCCCTCTGGTTCGTCGACCGGAGATACCTCGTCTCATGGTTTTTAACACTTCATGAGAGCTGTGCTGCAATGGCATGTCAAGGTAATTGCATATCGATTCAGATTGAGTGATGATGTCTAAAACCTCCATGGGGAATTGGGATGGATATGCATAATGCAGGCGAATCCAGTCTATGCCATTCACTTTATCCAGTTCCTGCATCAATCTTCCAAGTGCTCGCTCTTTGTACAAGTCAATACCGTAATACGTGCTGTCTTGGGCAATGAGCATCAACTCTTTACAACCGTTCTTGGCTAAGTTAGA
>CAJXLR010000102.1 GCA_913056425.1 uncultured Bacteroidota bacterium | reverse complement strand
AGAATTGGTAACCGAGAAGCTTGATGGTTCGGATCTATTTCTTGTTGAGGTTCAAATTGGTATTGGAAACAAAATACTTGTGGAAATAGATGGGGATAATGGCGTGGGGATCGATCATTGCGTGTCATTGAGCAGGCACATTGAAGGCAGTCTAAATAGAGACGTTGAAGATTTTGAGCTCTCAGTAACCTCTTCTGGCTTAGGGAGACCCCTTAAAATAGAAAGGCAATTCGCTAAGAATATTGGTAGAACGGTAGCTCTAAAAAAAACTGATGGCACGGTAGTCGAAGGTCAAATGCTTACAGCAAATGATGGAGTAACACTGCTAATGCCAGCAGCAAAAAAGAAAAAATTACCCGAACGTGAAGAACACTTTGGGGCTGATGAAATAAGTGAAGTGAAAGTGAAAATTGTATTTAACTAATTAATGGCAATAGCATGAATGCAGACGAATTAATTGAGTCGTTTCAGGACTTTAAAGATTTTAAGAACATAGACCGTGTAACTATGATGCACATTCTTGAAGATGTGATTCGAGACATGATCTTACGCGAGTTCGAAGATGATTCCAATTTTGACATTATTATCAACCCTGACAAAGGTGACCTAGAGATTTGGCGAAATCGAATGATCGTTGAAGACGGAGCAGTTGAAGATGATCTCACTGAAATTGCTTACTCCCAAGCCATAAAAATTGAGCCCGACTTTGAAGTTGGCGAAGAAGCTTCGGAGGAATTGAAAATTGAAAACTTCGGAAGACGAGCAATACTGAGTATGCGTCAGAATCTTGTAGGAAAAATTCAGGAGCTAGAGAAAGACAGCATCTACAAGAAATACAAAGACCGAGTTGGTGATATAATTACCGGAGAAGTCTATCAAATCTGGAAAAGAGAAATTCTTGTGCTGGATGACGAAGGCAACGAACTTGTTTTGCCTAAATCGGAACAAATTCCAACAGATTATTTTAAGAAGGGTGATACAGTAAGAGCTGTTGTTAGCAAGGTTGACATGAAGAATGCCAATCCTGTGATAATCCTATCGCGTACCTCGCCTGCATTTCTCGAGCGCCTATTTGAAATGGAAGTGCCAGAAATATTTGACGGACTTATCACCATTAAGAATGTGGTTCGTGAGCCAGGTGAGCGCGCAAAAGTAGCTGTAGAAAGCTACGATGACCGAATTGATCCGGTAGGTGCGTGTGTTGGTATGAAAGGTTCTCGTATTCACGGAATTGTGCGTGAGTTGAGAAATGAAAACATAGACGTAATTAACTTTACAAATAACCGTCAACTGTACATTCAACGTGCTTTGAGCCCTGCGAAGGTTTCGAGCATTAACTTGGATGAGGAAGAGAAACGTGCAGACGTATATTTGCCGAGCGATCAAGTATCGTTGGCAATAGGTAAAGGTGGTCACAACATCAAATTAGCCGGCCGTTTGGTTGGTTACGATATTGATGTTTACCGTGAAACCGCTGAAGATGAGGAGGTTGATGTGGACCTTGACGAGTTCACAGATGAAATTGATGAGTGGATCATCGATGAATTAAAAGGCATTGGCTTAGATACGGCCAAGAGCGTACTTGAGATGGAAAACGATGATTTGGTTCGCAGAACCGAATTAGAGGAAGAAACCATCCAAGAGATTAAGAAAATATTTGCAGCGGAGTTTGAATAAGCAACGCTGAAATGAAAGATACAATGAACACTAGATCATTTAACATGAAGTAACGGGACAATCATATAGGGTGGTCGGTTCGTTGCTTGATGGTAAGTGTGAACGTTCGGAAATTAAAAAGAGTAATTAATGGCTGGAAAATCGCACAGGATATCGAAAGTAGCCGCAGAGCTTAATGTTAGCTGGAAAAGCTTGATAGAATATCTCAACCAAAATGGTTTTGAGATAGACTCCAAGATGACGGCTAAGATCGACCAAGAAATGTATGACGTTCTTGAGCAGAAGTATCGATCTGATAAGCAAGCGAAAGAAGAATCGCAGGCACTCGAAATCCACAAAAGACATCAGGATGAAACCCTTACAGCGGGGAACAAAAAAGCATCATCCAAAAAAACAAAGCGCGAAGACGAAGCGCAGGACATCGTATTGATTAAGGATACAGGCCTGAGCAGTCGGCCAACCGAAAAACCGGAGGTGAAGGAAGAACCAGCCAAAACCGAACCTACGGCAGAAAAGGAAACTACTGAACCGGTTGATGAGAAAAATTCCGACGCACTACCCGGATTAAAGGTTCTAGGGAAAATCGATCTTGGTGACAAGAAAGAGGAACCTGCTCCACCGAAAGAAGAGGAGAAAAAAGAAGAACCAAAAGTGGAAGTAAAAGAAGTAGTAGAGGAAAAGAAGCCGGTTGAAAAACCTGTAGAAGAGAAAAAAGAAGAAAAGGAAGAACCGAAGGCGGAAGAGAAAACCGAAAAGCCGAAGGAAGAGCCAAAGGCGAAGGAAAAAGAAGCTGAAAAAACCGAAACGAATGAAGAAGGCGAAGAGCAGAAAGTTATTCGTCCTAAATACGAAAAGCTTGATGGTTTAACCATCAAAGGAAAAATCAAACTTCCGGATCCACCAAAACCAAAAAAGGTTGCCAGCAGTGGCGACAAACCGGGTGATAACCGAAAGAAACGCAAGCGGACCACCAAGCCAATTAATCCTAGACTAAGAGGGAAAGGGCGTGGTAAGGACGAGCCAAAAGAGGAAATCACAGAAAAAGAAATCCAAGATAAAATCAAGGCAACTCTTGCAAAGCTTGGTAACAAAGGCGGTGGAAAAGGTGGAAACCGACAAAAACTTCGTCGTCAAAAACGAGATGATCACCGAAGTACTCGTGAGGAGGAACAAATGCAACAGGAGCTTGAAAGCAAGATCCTGAAAGTAACAGAATTTGTTACGGCAAATGAGCTTGCTTCCCTGATGGACGTGTCGGTAAACGAGATTATCACAGCTTGTTTCTCACTAGGTATGATGGTTTCGATTAACCAGCGTCTGGATGCAGAAACGATTCAAGTTGTATCCGATGAATTCGGCTTCGAGGTTCAGTTCGTAGACGCTGAAGAACAAGTTGAGTTTACCGAGGAAGAAGAAGATAATCCGGAAGATTTACTACCACGTGCTCCGATTGTTACTGTAATGGGTCACGTAGATCATGGTAAGACATCTTTACTGGATTACATCCGTAGTGCCAATGTAATTGCCGGTGAGGCCGGGGGTATCACCCAGCACGTAGCCGCGTATGAAGTTGAGCTTAAGGATGGAAAGAATATTACCTTTATCGATACACCGGGTCACGAAGCCTTTACGGCAATGCGTGCACGTGGTGCGAAGGTTACCGATATAGCAATTATTGTGATTGCGGCAGACGATCGAGTGATGCCTCAAACAAAAGAGGCCATCAGTCACGCTCAAGCTGCCGGAGTTCCAATCATATTCGCATTTAACAAGATTGACCGTGAAACCGCCAATCCGGATAAAATCCGGGAGGAACTTTCCGGCATGAACATTCTTGTTGAAGAGTGGGGTGGTAAATACCAAGCTCAAGAAATATCTGCGAAGAAGGGAACGAACATCGACGAGCTTCTTGAAAAAGTACTTCTAGAAGCAGAATTACTCGAGTTGAAAGCCAATCCGGACAAACGTGCGAAAGGTACGGTGATGGAAGCACGCCTTGATAAGGGACGTGGTGTAATGGCTTCTATTCTTGTTCAAGAAGGAACATTGCGAATTGGAGACCCATTGGTAGCCGGACAACACTTCTGTCGTGTGAAAGCGATGTTTAACGAGCGAATGAAGCCGGTAAAAGAAGCAGATCCAGCAACTCCGGTTAACGTTCTTGGTTTCACATCTGCACCAACTGCAGGTGATGTGTTCCAAGTATTCGCCGAAGAACAGGATGCTAAAGAAGTAGCTAACAAGCGTGCTCAGTTACAACGTGAGCAAGGTATTCGAACTACCAAGCACATCACACTTGATGAGATTGGTCGTCGTTTGGCCGTTGGAAACTTCAAAGAGCTAAACATCATTGTTAAAGCCGACGTGGATGGTTCTGCAGAGGCATTGGCAGATTCGTTATTGAAGCTTTCAACAGAAGAGATTCAAGTAAATGTGATCCACAAGTCGGTGGGTCAGATTACCGAGTCAGATGTATTACTTGCGAGTGCTTCTGATGCGATTATTATTGGTTTCCAAGTTAGACCTGCGGCATCGGCTCGTAAGCTAGCTGAAACTGAAGAAATCGACATCCGCATGTACTCAGTAATCTACCAAGCTATCGAAGAAATCAAGTCTGCGATGGAAGGTATGTTAGCACCTGAATTCGAAGAGGAAATCACAGGTAATGCTGAGATTCGTGAAACCTTCAAAATCAGTAAGGTGGGTACCATTGCCGGTTGTATGATTACAGATGGTAAGGTATACCGCGACAGTAGTGTCCGACTTATCCGCGATGGTGTAGTTGTTTACACTGGAGAGCTTGCGGCACTTAAGCGTTTCAAAGACGACGTTAAAGAGGTTAACAAAGGCTTTGAATGTGGTATGCAAATCAAGAATTACAACGACATCCGTATTGGTGACGTGATTGAGTGCTACCGCGAAGTTGAGGTGAAGCGAAAGCTGAAGTAAGGATTAAGTTTTAGGTTTAGGGTGTAAGGTATAGAGTTTTGTCTGCTGCATGCGGAATTCATTCACGCATTCAAGCATTCATGCACTCATGCATTTTCGTGTCGCTCGGATAATAATTGTTTTCACGAGGGGATTACTCCATTGATCTAAAACCAATTATGCGTAACTTTTCAATGGGGAGGGGCTATCGGTATTCCCTCGTCAAAATCAACTTCATTTGCAAATTAAGTTGAGGTGATTCTCCGAACGTGGTTTGTTTTAATCCACACGTATGAACACAGTTTAAAAATTTGGCTTAAGGTGTTGTCATTGCTGTAAACGACCCAAGTTCACTCTTCTAGTTTCGTTAAAAGTGCTTTTCCCTTTTTCCAGATTCGGTAACCAAACCACAGACCAACACACAATACCGGAAGTCCTCCAAAACACATAACCCAATACACCGGTTTGACGATGTAGTTGAAAAGGGGCGTCCAATATGATCCCATGTAGTCAAGACCTTCCTGAAAGAATCCCACCCAGCTCGCCAAAAAGACACTAGCAAATAGAGTTACCAAACCGGTAATAGGTCCTACCAAGAATGGATTCCAATTCTTGATCAGAATTAGTTTGCCAGCCTGTTGACCGAATAAATGGCCCAAGAATAGAATAAGCACAACACCTACCAAAATATTCACCAGATAACCAACATCCGCAAACCAAAAAAAAGCTTTTAGGTATCCTTCATATGGTGCAACAAGGACCGTTATAATCAGGTTTGCTACCAACAGCCCAAGAAGAACTGAAATTAGCGCTTGCCTGCTCCCAATTTTCTTGGCTTGGTTAGGAGTAATATGAAGACTTGGTTTCACTCAAACTTCATTACAAGAAGGCAACTCGCGAATTCTTGCACGCATGCACTCACGCATTATCAATTCACAAACGGATTCGAAAATCTCGCATCGGCAACAATTTCCGGATCATCCAACGTTTGTAAGAATGCAACCAAAGCATCCTTTTGGTTTTGATTTAAGTTGAGTTGAACCGGCTGAGGCATCGGAGGCGCCGTGCGCAGTCTGCCATCCAAGCTTGGCCCCATCTGAACTCCTGAGTTGTAATGTTCAACAACATCCGCCAATGTTTCAAGTGAACCATCATGCATGTATGGCCCGGTGATTCCAACATTCTTTAGCGACGGTGATTTAAAAATCGTCTGCTCACCGGCGGTTAGTCCATTGCTACGCGAATTGGGGTCGAGAGAAAAAGTTGGTGGTTGATGACAACCGGCACAACCAGCTCCTCCATTGTTGGGTGGCGCCAAAAACAGTTGCTTTCCTGCATTTTCTTCGTTCGTAAAGTTGGGGAAGTTCGCTCCTATACCATTTCCCGGAGCATTTGCATTGTATACCTGAGCAAATCCTTCGTCGAACTTACTGTTTATCGAAACCATGCTTCGCATAAATTGGGCGAGAGCCATTTGAACCTTTCCTTCGGTAATCTCCGGTGAACCAAAAGTCTTCTCAAACAAAATTGGGTAGTACTCAAGACCATCCATCTTATCAATGAGAGCCGAGAATCCACCATGAGCTTCATCAAATCCCATTTCAACTCCATCTTGTATCGGTTGAGTGGCTTTGTCTTCC
>CAJXLR010000101.1 GCA_913056425.1 uncultured Bacteroidota bacterium | reverse complement strand
TTGTTGAATCGAATATGTGCAAATATATACTATCAAACGCATGGAACGAAAGTTTGGTATGATTAAACGCTCCTTTGGTCTATGTCTTATGTGATAAGCAACTCTCGGTATATCTTTGTTGTCTTAAATACAAAATGAAGTTACGTGCTGAACAGCTGGTAAAACAGTACAGACGCCGAAAGGTGGTGAACAAAGTAAGTCTTGAGGTGAATCAAGGTGAGATTGTTGGATTGCTCGGACCAAACGGTGCCGGGAAAACTACAACGTTTTACATGGTTGTTGGCTTGGTGTCTCCGGATGAAGGTTCGGTATATCTGGACAGCAAACAGATAACGCGTCTTCCTATGTACAAGCGGGCCCGGTTGGGAGTTGGCTATTTGCCTCAAGAAGCATCTGTTTTTAGAAACCTTACGGTGGAGGACAACATCAAAGCAGTTCTCGAGTTAACCAAAATGCCAAAGCGTGAGCAGAATGAAAAGCTTGAATCGCTTCTCGATGAGTTTAGCTTGCACAAGGTGCGTAAAAACATGGGTAATGTATTATCCGGAGGAGAGAGAAGACGCACGGAGATTGCTCGGGCACTTGCGGTGAACCCAAAGTTTATTCTGTTGGACGAGCCATTTGCCGGAGTGGATCCAATTGCGGTTGAAGACATCCAAGAAATCATTCAAACATTAAAAAAACGCAACATCGGGGTACTCATCACGGATCACAACGTGCACGAAACACTTACGATTACGGATAGAGCTTATCTGTTGTTTGAGGGTGAGATCTTGATGTCCGGAACGGCGGAAGAACTTGCCGCCAACGAGCGTGTACGTTCTGTATATTTGGGTAAAAACTTTGAGTTGCGATAATGAGACTGAAGCTAACACTCCTTGCCACTGTGATGCTTGCCCTGTCTGGTTTTGCTTCGAAACAATTGAAGTTCTACTACTTCAAGAAAGCTGGTAAAAACATTAATGCATTAACTCGAAACATTTCGTCGGACCAACCAAATATCACATTTGGTTTTCAATCCTATAATACGCACAAAATTGTGCAGACTACGGCGTACTATAACCAGCCGAGCGATTTGATGCACTATGTTTTATCGACTGAAAATGGACGGACCTTGTACTTTCAAATCCCACTGGTAGATGTTGAAATCATTCAACTCGATACATCCAACACAAACAATTACCTGTACTTCCAATGTGGAGGTGAAACTGGAATTCGAGTGAAGGAGCATCGCAAAGACGGTATTATATCGTTCGACTTACGCTTTACGTCATACCGAATTCCATTACCTGCCGAATACGACGAAAAAGCGATTCGCAAAGCTTGCAAGAATTTGGTTAAGCTTGCAGCGAAATACAGAAAAGATTGAGGCTAACACTCTATATCACATTTGTCGTACTTCTTTCGGCGTGTACCCGATTTGACGCTATTGTTGATACAAATGGTTCATCCCATAACTTGGAAAATCAACCGGTTGTCCTGATGTGGCTCGCTCCGGATTGCCCCTTATGTCAAACATATAGCACCGAATTTGTTCGAATGGCGGATTCGTTCCCTAATCTGCGGTTTCTGGGGGTTTTGCCGGGTAACCTGTACTCAACGGAAGAGGTGAATCATTTTGTAGATTCATTTCAGTTCGATAAGCCAATTCTGGTGGATGCAGATTTTGAACTCACCAAAAAAATGGGTGTTACCACAACTCCTGAGTTTCTCGTTTTAGATAACAATCTTTCCATAAGGTACCAAGGTAAGTTTGATGATTGGGCAACGGGTCTCGCACAGAAGAAACCCAAGCCAACGGAGCACTACTTCAAAGATGCGCTGACTTCGTTTACGACCGGGGAAACAATTAAAACTCCATACACCGAACCGCTTGGATGTTTGATTGAGTTTGATTGATTTAGCTTAGCAGTCATTGCTATCTTTGTCCCATGGCGATGTCACCCACAAAGAAGCGCAACCTTGTATTTCTGGCAGTTTCCTTTGTCTTAACGCTACTGGTTTTTCAATCGGTAAAACGCGCGCTCATCGGAGAACCTAAAGAGGTCAAAGGAGTTCCGGATCAAGTGTTTTACGCAAGCGATGTGGCACCTATATTGAATGAGCATTGTGTGAAATGCCACCGACAACATGGCGCGGCTCCTTTTTCATTGATGGACTATAAGAAGGTGTATCGAAAGAAAAAGACGATCCGCAAAGTTGTTTCGAAAAACATTATGCCTCCTTGGCCTGCCGATCCTACCTATTCTCACTTCATTGGTGAAAACATCTTAACCGACGACGAAAAAGAAATTCTGTTCAAATGGATGGATCAAGGTGCAAGATTTGGTGATTCCTCGAAACTGCCTGAACCACCCGTCTTTAGTAAGGTGTCAAATTTAGGTGAGCCGGATGTTACGGTATACCTCGATTCGTTCTTGGTGAAAGGAAATAACCGCGACCAATTTATGGTGATTAAAACGCCTTTTGAAATTCCTCAAGATACCTTCATCCGTGCCATCGAGTTTTTACCGGGTAAAGAGCAATTGGTGCACCACCTCAATGCTGATTTGTTGTTGTACGATTTTGATGCAAAGGCAGATGTGATGGATGGCAACCGCGTGGTTGATGTTGAAATACATCCCATGGAGTTTGACGAAGAGTTTAAGCAGCTTAAAGTGTATAACGATGATGGGTCTATGCCATACAGATATCACAGCGCGGTGAACTACCTACCTGGAGTGATGGGAACAATATACCCTGAAGGTGTGGGTGGATTTAAAGTGAATCGGAAGTCGAGCTTCATCGCACGCGACATACACTATGCGCCTATTCAAGAAGACGCGTGGGATCGATCGCATTACAACATTTTTTATGCAAAGGAACCCCCGAAACGTCTCACCAAAGAAATGATGCTGGGCACAAATGGCATTAGCCCAATTCGCCCTCAATTGATTATTCCTCCGGATACTGTAATGACTTTCAAAACGCTGTATCGGGTAAGCGCTCCCATTTCAATACTAACGGTAAACCCACACATGCATTTGTTGGGGGATAGGATTATCGCTTATGCAGTAACGGTAGAGAAAGACACCATTCCGATGATACGGATAAATCGTTGGGACTTCAGGTGGCAGTACTTCTATACGTACCCAAAGATGCTTAAGATCCCAGCAGGTGCGACCATTGTTGTGGAAGCAACATTTGACAATACCACCAACAATAAAAATAACCCGTATAACCCACCTCGAACAATTGCCGAGCGCTATGACAGAGAAGGAGCTGGAATGCGCACAACCGACGAGATGTTTCAGTTTATCATAACCTACCTCGACTACGAAGATGGGGATGAGAACCAGTCCCTAGTTTACGAACGTTGATGTTTTTCGGTTGGTTAGAATGCTGTAGGAAATATTGAGTTCTACAAAAGACTGTCTATACTCCAAGTTTCCGTTATCACCCAGTTGGAAAAACATATTCTGAGTGATTTTATTATTGGTCGTACAAAAACGCAAATCGAATTGCATCCCTTTGAAATCTGCATTGTTTTTCTGAAAACCAACGGTAAACACCGGGTTGAATGCGAGGTCCTGTTCATCTCTTGATATAACCGAGAACCCTCTGCCAAACGGACCTGTGTTTGTGAATGGGGATAAAACCGTTACCTGTGTTGCAATCCCGTCAACCACAGCAATTTGTCGAACGTCGAAATGATTGGGGCGCAAGTAGTAGTCCGTGATGTTTACACCGGCACCTAGTCGAATATCCCACGTCTTGGACAATGGAGACGTACGCAAAATGCCAATAAAACCTTCTACTCCGGCTGCATACCTGCTGTGAGCCCAAGTTACATCGCGGTCAAATCCATGAAACTCTTTGGGCAGTCTACCAGTGAATTTAACAGGAACGGTGAAAAGTGCCAGTCTGCTTTGCAGCGACCAATGGATGTCATTAGATACGAGGTCATTCAAACCCATTTCAAATCCAAGGTGCATACCTATGGAGTGCGTCGTGCTGCCTTCAACCCGCAGTTGCACACCGCTGATGGATGTTGTTGTTGCCGGTAACAGTTTGTTGTTTAAACCAAAATTAAAATACACGGGGAAGCTTCGTGTTGTATCTGGAGCAGCCCAAAGTGGTGAGGAAAACACCACGAGTGTGAGGAATAGGATAGTTAGTTTCTTTTTCATGCTATACAACCATTAAGTTGCAACCGCGTTGTTCGCTGTGGTCAAAACGACCCAATACCTCAAATCTATCACCTTCATACATTCTTCCAAGGTCTGACGTTGCAATAAAACAGCAAGATTCAACATTGGCAAGGTCTATCACATTGATGAGTCCGGTTTTGCCTGTAGACACGGGAGCGAATGGGTCGTCGGTAGAACTCAAGGAAATGCGCATCCAAGGCGGACATCTAAATAATCCTTCTTCATCCATATAGGCTTGAGAAAATAACTCGGTCATCCCATATTCCGATTGAATCTTGGCTCCTACAAAGCTTTGAGATAGCGTGTTATGTAAGTCGGCACGGGTAATTTCCTTGCCTCGACCTTTCATACCACCCGTTTCTAACACTATTAGGTCGCTAAAATCCACTATGTAATCACGCGCGAAATCCAAGAGGGCGAAAGTCACTCCAAAAAGGACAGTAGGCACATTATTCTTGGCGTTTTGCTCAAGTTGCTGTTGTAACTTTTTATGTTCATTCAAGTAAAATCCGCTTGCATCGTATTTCGACTTATCCATCAAGAGCTTCACCATGTGGATGAGTGATGCATTTTGTCGTTCAAGATATCCAGGCAGTAAGCCTAAAAAACAATATTCACTAGGGTCGCCATATCGATGCTCGAATCCACGGAGTATCGCTTCATGATACCATTTGATGTCATCGTAATGGTGTTTACTTGTGTTGAGGCCTGTAGTGGAACTGCTCTCAAAGTAGCCTACAGGAGTTGTTTCAGGCGCGATAACTCGATGTGTTTTGAATGCTTCTATTGGCAAGAACGGGATGTACGAAAAATGCTGAATAGAGTTTGGTGCTATGGATAATGCGTCTAAAAATCGCTTGTAAATGACAATGTTATCCGCTTGCCACCGAAATATATCAAGGACTAAGTCGTTAAATTGTTGTTCTTTTACCTCGAAAACGTCTTTATAAGAAAACGGAACGCTCATGCTCGGCAAAAATACCATCTTGATGCTCTTTGTGATAGTCGGATTGGCTTCGTGTAAAGACGGCGCTGGAACGGGTGATGAAGCTCCTGAAATATCGTTCAATTCCATCGAACTCATCAAAACGGCAGATGGGTTTGATTCACTGATGTATATCCGGTTCTATTTTTCGGACGTGAATGGAGATCTTGGATTGCGCGATAGCGACACCATGGGTGACTTTCGTGGGTTCAACGACTTGGAAATTGAGTTTGATGAGAAGTTGAACGGTTCGTATGAACCACTTAAAAACCGGTTTACGGGTGAACCTGCGAATTACCACCAGCGGATACCTAACCTAACACCAACGGGAAAGAACAAAGAAATCAGCGGAACCATTTCGGTATTGTTCGAGGTTAATGCCAATGAGATATATGCAGATACAGTGGCGTTTCGCCTGCGCATCTTCGATCGTAACTTTAACCCAAGTAACGAGATAAGTGAGACAGACATCGCTTTAAACCAGCGATAGGTCGAAAATGAATAGAATTCTATACAATTCCGTTGGTCAATTCGCGTTAATCCAACAGACAAAAAAAGGTTATACTTGCAGGTCTCTTGCACTCTGGCGGTGACTACGCGGTTTTGGTACGAGAATTGAATCTTTCGAAACAAAAAAATTATGCAACAACTGATTAGCCAAAAAGGGATTGCGCGGATAATTACTGTGTTTTGTTTCACAGTTTTGATGGCATCCACGGCGAGCGCTCAAAAATTTGCGTACGTAGATACGGAGTATATTTTATCTCAACTTCCAGACTATAAATCCGCTCAAAAGAAACTTGACGAATACGCAGAGACATGGCAAAAAGAACTCGATGCCAAATACGCTGCGATTGACAAGATGTATAAAAACTATCAGGCAGAAGAGGTTCTATTAAATAGTGAACAAAAGAAGGAGCGTCAAGCTGCTATTGTTAAGAAAGAAAAAGAAGCTAAAACCTACCAACAAGAGAAGTTTGGTTTCGAAGGGGAACTCTTCAAAAAGCGAGAACAACTTATAAAACCCATCCAAGATCGCGTATACGATGCTATTCAGACGATCGCAAAGCGTGAAGACTTGG
>CAJXLR010000100.1 GCA_913056425.1 uncultured Bacteroidota bacterium | reverse complement strand
AGGGGTTGATTTGATTAAGTAAGGAGTTTCAACTTCTATAAAATCGTGACCATCCAGGTAGTTTCGGATAGCCCGATTGGCTTTGTGGCGCAACATCAGCTTGTTTTGAACCGGACTTCTACGGATATCCAAATAGCGATACTGCATGCGGATTTCTTCCCCGCCATCTGTATCTTCCTCAATTGTGAATGGAGGTGTTAACGATGCATTGAGAACGTCGAGTTGATCTACAACAATCTCAATGTCGCCTGTCGCAAGATTTTCATTTTTGTTACTACGTTCGGTAACCTTCCCTGTGATGGACACAACAAACTCTCGGGCTACAGATCGCGCTTGCTCCAACAAATCAGTGTTATAATCTTCATTGAAGGACAATTGCGTAATGCCGTATCGATCTCTTAGATCAATAAAAGACATACTGCCAAAATCGCGACGGCGCTGAACCCATCCGCAAAGTGTTACAGTTTTTCCAACGTCTTCAAGCCTTAGCGACCCGCAAGTGTGTGTTCGTAGCATCTGTTCCCTTGTTTAAGGGCGCAAATTTAGCGAATAGTCTATGAGATGTAGCTTGAGGAATAGAAAGAATTCTGAGAGAGTTGTGCCTACATATGTCCCATCGGTACACGGGTTTTGCCTTTGGTGCTACAGGATTTGGGTCCTCCGCATGAGGCGAGGAATAAAGCAGTGATCATGAGGACGATGACGGTGGTGATTTTCTTCGAATTCATAGGCGTGGGGAGAAGGTGTCTTATCGTAACGAAAGTCGTTGAAGATTATTTTGCATTTTTCTGTAATGCTTTGAAAAACAAGTCTGGCATTTCCCCTGTGGTCGCGAGCGTGTAGTCCGCGTATGTACAAGGTATCACCAGCATGTCTGAACCCGAGTGACCCGGGATTTCCATCCACCAACGTTCTGTTCGTTTGCTTTTGTAGAACACAACATCGGGTTCGTTGTCGGTCATGGTACAACGATATTTCACAAATTCCGAATGTAGAGAAGGGTGATCTCCTTTCCGATTGTAGTATCCGTCAATAAAATACCAAAGTATTTGGGCGCCCAGTTTGGAAGTGGTATCGCGATAGTCAAATTCAGGGTTGACCTCATATATTCCAAAACTTCTCATTTTCTCACTCATGCCTGCGTACCATGCAAGCTGACAAGCTTCTTCGCTGGTTAATCCGCTCGGGTTGTTGTAATAATTACCCGGTGCATCGGCTTGTTTTACCGAACCGATATCGAAAACACACATGTCGGTGTTTCGTAAAATGGGCTCTGCCATAGCAACATCGGACCTAAGCACACCCAAACGGAGAGGGTTAAAATATAGTTTGGTTAATGTTGATATGGCTTTTTCGCGAACGTAGTGGCTCTGATATGCGAGGGCATTCACATTAAATAGGAAGTTGGGTTCATGCAACAAAATATCGTGTAGGAAATCTTGTTGGTCGATACCAATTCGAGGCGAAATAACGGTGCATTCCAAGTTTCTAAGAATCGGTTGAAACGCAGTATACTGGCCATAGGCGAGCTCTTTCGTTCCGCCCAAAATGATGGGAATAATATTGTCTTTCAGGAGAGCTCTACTGACTTCTTGTACGGCGAAACGCGTGTCGTTGAAGGTGTTACCGGGGGCGTTGTTGCCCAAATCTACGATAGAGGTTTTGGGTAAGTTGGCAACCAGTACATATAGTTCTCGGCGCAGCTTATCCGGTGCAGAGGCCGTTTCCTTATTCTTGGTATTCCTCCCTTCCTCAACTCCGAAAATGGCGATATCCGCTTCCTCCCAATCCGGAAACGTATCGATGTACGATTGAATAACATGGCCATAACTGTTCTCAGACTCAGTCTGTCCAAAGGATTCGTGAAGAGGGGATAAAAAGTCTTCCAGTGTCATAGTTCAACCCGAAGTCACAAAAATAGATTTTCTTTGAGGCTCTATGGATTCTAGAGTGTGCGTAACCGGGGCATCCGGACTTTTAGGGAGCTATCTGTGTGTCGAATTGTTAAAAGCAGGACGGTCTGTGCGTGCGCTCAGAAGACCAACTTCCAACTTGAGTTGGTTTAACCGGATTGTTGAGCGTGAGCTAGGAGAGAGTCGAGAAGAGTTGATGCAGCACTTTTCATGGATTGAAGGAGATGTGACCGACGTGGTTTCCTTGGAGGAGGCTTTCGAGTCGTGTTCGGAAATCTATCATGCTGCAGCGCTAGTTTCGTTTGCAAAAAAGGATAGAAGAATGTTGGACAAAGTCAATGTTCTTGGCACGGCAAACGTGATAAACGTGTCATTAGCGATGAGTTCAAAACCCAATGTGTGTTTTGTTAGTTCTACAGCTACAATGGGCAAGGTGGAGAATTCACCTGTGGATGAAACTATTTCGTTTAACCATGACTATGTAAACAGCTATTACAGTAAGACAAAGTATGATGCCGAACTGGAAGCGATACGGGGTAGAGAAGAAGGTCTGAACGTTGCTATAATCAATCCGTGTATAATCTTGGGGTTTGGGAATTGGAATTCGGGTTCGGCAGGATTTTTTAAAAACGCTCGGAATGGTTTTCCTTTTTATACCGGAGGTGCTAATGCATTTGTAGATGTAAGAGATGTCGCTTCATGTTCTCGAAAACTCATGGACATGAATCTGTTCGACGGTAGATATTTATGCACGGGTTGGAACAAAAAATTTGTGGAAGTATTTCGGTTGCTGGCAAATGAATTTGATTCAAAACCTCCTCGAATTGAAGTGAAACCTTGGATGGCGGAAATCGCCTGGCGTATATCCGGAATACTTCAGTTTTTCACGGGCAACGGATTAATTACAAAAGAAAGCGCTCGTGCAGGTTTGCGAGATGTGGCATATTCCTCGGAGCGGCTAAAAACCGATACGGGTCATACTTTTCATGCGTTTGAAGACGCCATGAAGTATCATGTGGCGGGATTTATTGAGTAGTAAAAAAATCCCCACTCAAATTGAGCGGGGATTGAATATGGTTGTGAAGAGCGATTATTCCGCTGCTTCTTCTGTTCCTTCTTCAGTTTCTCCCTCAGCTTCTTCTCCTGCGGCATCTGCAGCAGATCTAGCAGCACGAGTAACAACTACGGAAACAACACTATTCTCTGGGGTGTCAAGTAACTCGACGTTCGGTACGCTCAATTCACGCACTCTAACAGATTTTCCAATCTCTAATGCATCGATGTTTACTTCGATATCATCCGGAAGGTCTTGAATTAAACCACGCACACGCAGTTTGCGAATCTTAACTTGAAGCTTACCACCGGCACGAACACCTGGGGAGTTTCCAACAACGCGAATTGGTAGAGCAAGTTCAACTGGGTTGTCCAAGTCTAGCGCATAAAAGTCTGCGTGTAAAATAGCTTCTGATACCGGGTGGAACTGGATGTCGTGAAGCTTCGCCATCATTTGGTTGCCGTCGATGTCTAAACGCACTAAGTACGTGTTTGGCGTGTATACCAAGTGTTGGAAGTCTGCTTCGTAAACGGTAAAGTTGATGTTGTCCGTACCGCTACCGTAAACCACACAAGGGACTTGACCGTTCTTTCTTACGGCTTTGTTTGCCGATTTACCAACGCTGGCACGGCTGTCACCTTTGATTGCAATCGTTTTCATTCTTTATTTACTTTCAATTATTTAAATCCAATTTTTGATTGGTAGGCATTGTCAATGTTAAACAGTGAGCTTATGCTACCGTATTCGCATACGTTTCGGATTGCGTTTGCGAAGAGTCTGTCTACCGACAAGACTTTAATTTTTGGTCTTTCATCTTTCAGTGGAATGGTGTCGGTAACTACCAACTCTTCCATTACTGAATTTTCAATATTGTCGTAAGCTTTTCCGGAAAGTACAGGGTGCGTACATACTGCACGAACAGATGCTGCACCTTCTTCTTTCAACAGCTTAGCTGCTTTGGCTAATGTATTTGCAGTATCACAGATGTCGTCTATCAGAACAACGTTCTTGCCCTTTACATCACCAATTACAACCATCGATGCCACTTCATTCGCACGCTTACGCTCCTTGTCACAAATGACCATCTCGCAGTTAAGAACTTTTGCGAATTCTCGAACACGTTTAGATGCTCCGATATCCGGGGCGGCTAATACGATGTTGTCTAGCTTGAGACTCTTGATATACGGTATAAAGATGACCAATGAATCTAGGTGATCTACCGGAATGTCAAAGAAACCTTGAATTTGAGGAGCGTGTAAGTCCATGGTCATTACACGATCTGCTCCAGCCGCAACCAAGATGTTCGCAATCATTTTTGACCCGATTGGAACGCGTGGTTTGTCTTTACGATCTTGTCTTGCCAATCCAAAGTAAGGAATAACTGCCGTTACCATGTGGGCACTGGCTCTTTTTGCAGCATCGATCATCAACATCAATTCCAGCAAGTTGTCTGCGGGAGGGGTTGTTGATTGAATCAAGAATACATCGCAACCTCGAACCGATTCGTTTAAACTGGGTTGAAACTCACCGTCGCTGTAAGAAGGGCACGTAACATCCCCAAGAGGAAGTCCGTAGCTCAAAGCGATTTTTTCGGCTAGAGGGCGGCTAGAACGGCCACTAAAGATTTTTACTTTGTTTATTAAAGAAGGCATATTGTCGTTTTACTTTCACCGCGTCAAAGTTAACACAACAACGGTTATCATAAACGTGTCAGTTTCCTGACTTTCGTTGCCCGAGAAGGATTCGAACCTCCACAAGCTGCACCAAAAACAGCGGTCCTGCCATTAGACGATCGGGCAATGGGGCTGCAAATTTACAAATACAATTTTTTACTAATCAAGTTTTTTGGCAAAAAATTAGTTTGCCACTTCGCTGATGAATTGAATTCGGAATAGTTGCATTTCGTCATGTGTGAAATCACCATCAAATTCTTCCACCGCAGCGTCAAGGTCATTGTCTTCCGCTTCTCGGAAGTAATCGAAGATTTCGTCTTTCACTTCGTCGTCGATAATCTCCTCTATATAATACGAGAAGTCGAGTTTGGTTCCTGAGTAGACGATGTTTTCGATTTCGTCTAACAGGTCCTCGACTGTAACAGCCAGAGATCTTGCTATATCTTCAATTGACAACTTCTTGTCGATATTCTGAATGATTGCAATTTTTTTACCGGATTTGTTGGCGACGGTTTTAATAACCATGTCCTCCGGACGATCGATGTTGTTGTCTTCTACGTATTTTTCAATCAGCTCTACGAAAGGTTTACCGAACTTCTTGGCTTTGTTTTTTCCAACGCCGGAGATATTCTCCATTTCTTCCAAGGTGATTGGATATTTGGTGGCCATATCCTCTAGGGAGGACTCTTGAAAGATTACGTAAGGTGGAAGATTCTTTTGCCGTGCAACTTCGCGTTGGAGTTCTTTAAGCTGAAGAAATAACTCTTCGTCGTGCAGGGATTCCACCTCTACGCGCTCAAATTCTTCTTCGGTCACGTTTTCGAATTCCGTATCGATAGGCATTTCTACCTTACGCGGCTTGGTTAAAAACTCTTCACCTTTGGGTAAAATGGATATTAGACCGTATTTCTCAATGTTCTTTTCAAGTAGATCATTCAGGAGCGCAACACGAATGACCGATTTCCAGAATACGGCATCTTTGTCTTTTCCTGCTCCAAACTGAGGCAGCTCTGTGTGCTTACGTGCTTTTACGTCATTGGAAGCTTTACCGCTAAGGATGTTTACAATGTGTTTTATATCAACTTTGCCGTCCGTAGCTTTTACGGTTTGCAGCATGGTGACAAAGCTTTCGCTAACGTCTACCATTTTCTTTGGATGTCGGCAATTGTCACACATCTTATTGCAATTGTCGCTGTCAAACTGTTCGCCAAAATAGTGGAGTAGGAATTTGCGTCGGCACTGAGCGCTCTCGGCAAAAGATGCCATCTCCATGATGAGTTGTGTCCCGATTTCTCGTTCGGCAACCGGTTTATCTTTTAGGAATTTTTCTAGCTTTTCGTTGTCGTTTGGATTATAAAACAACAAGCAATCACCTTGGTTGCCATCTCTACCGGCTCTGCCCGTTTCCTGGTAGTATCCTTCTAGGCTTTTTGGAACGTCATAGTGGATGACAAATCGCACATCAGGCTTGTCTATCCCCATACCAAAGGCTATGGTGGCAACGATGACGTCGGCTTCTTCCATCAAGAATTTGTCCTGATGGGACGAGCGTGTTTTGGCGTCGAGACCAGCATGATAAGGCAGAGCACGCACGCCGTTTGCTGCCAGTATCTCTGCAATCTCTTCAACTTTTTTTCTACTGAGACAATA